>JAYRLO010000263.1:0-4314 GCA_041905215.1 Aeromonadaceae bacterium | reverse complement strand
TTGGGCTTCATCGATGGGCTTGGCTAGATACTCATCCATCCCCTGAGCCATCAGACGTTCGCGCTCACCAGGAATGGCATGGGCGGTGACGGCTATGATGGGGGTCTGCTGGTTGCACCCCTCGCGGCGGATCGTTTGGGCCGCGCTGATGCCATCGAGGATCGGCATCTGGATATCCATGAAGATCAGATCGAACTCCAGCCGTTGGGCCAGCTCGACAGCCTGGCGACCGTTTTGGCAGGAGTGAACTTCGACCACCAGATCGCCGAGTACGGCGGTGATCAGTTTCAGGTTGGCCGGATTGTCGTCGACGGCCAGCACGTTCAGCGGCAGCTTGCTGCGACTGGTTGTGGCCGGGAGGCTGTTGGGTGTCGATGCCTGGTTTAAGGTCAGGGCGGCCAACAGCTTGCTGTGCGGCACCGGCTTGCTCAGGCAGTGGCTGGCGCCCAGAGCGAGCAGTTGCTCCTGCAGGCGCGGCTCATGGGAGTTGAGCAGGAACAGCAGTCGGGCATAACGGATCGGCAGTTGGGTCAGCTGTTGTTGCAGCGTCAGCAGATCCGGTGTCGAGGAGAGCCCGACCAGCAGCGTGGTGACCACGGTTTTACCCAGCGCGGCTGCCTCGGCAAAACCGGGCACGCTTGAGACCTGCATCTGCCACTCCTGCAGTTGCGCCTCACAGGCGGCGCGGGCCCAGGGGTCGGCCTCGATCAGCAGGACCGACTGCTCCCGTAACTCCATGGCTGGTTTGGACTCGTCGTGTGGTTGCGACGCCAACCGCATGCCCAGGGTCACGGTAAACAGCGACCCCTGCTCCAGCGTCGAGTCCACCTCGATGGTGCCCTCCATCTGTTGCACCAGCTTCTGGGTGATGACCAGACCCAGCCCGGTGCCGCCATAGCGACGGGAGATGGAGGTGTCGGCCTGGTTGAAGGGTTGGAACAGTTGACGCTGCTGCTGTTGACTCATGCCGATGCCGGTATCCCGGATCTGGATGGAGAGGCGAACCCGCTGATTTTCGACCCGTTTGCGCAGGCAGATGGCCACATCGATGTTGCCCTGCTCGGTGAACTTGATGGCATTGGCAGTCAGGTTGGTCAGGATCTGTTGCAGGCGCAACGGGTCGCCGGAGAGGAGATCCGGCACATCGCTGTGCACTCGCAGCGAGAGCTCCAACCCCTTGTCGTGGGCACTGGGGGCCAGCAGGGTCATGGTCTCATTCACCACGTCACGCAGACTGAAGGGGATCTGCTCCAGCGCCAGCTTGCCCGCCTCGAGTTTGGAGAAGTCGAGGATGTCATTGATGATGTTCAGCAGATTCTTGGCCGATTTTTCGATGGTGCTCAGGTAATCGCTCTGGTTACCGGTCAGCGGGGTCTTGAACAGTTGTTTGGCAAAGCCGATGACGCCGTTGAGCGGGGTGCGCAGCTCGTGGGACATGTTGGCCAGGAACTCCGATTTGACCCGGGCGGCCTCTTGGGCCCGTTTCTTGGCCATATCCAGCTCGACGTTCTGGATCTCGATCTGCTCCAGGGTCTCACGCAGATCTGAGGTGGCCTGGTCGATGTTCATCTGCATCTCGTTGTGGTACTCGGCGATGGCCTTGGCCATGGCGTTGATGCCGTTTTTAAGCATGTCGAGTTCGCCACGCATGTGGCCGCGCACCCGGGTATCGAGCCGCCCTTCGCGGATCTGGTAGACGGCGCGAACCATGCGGTTAATGGGGTCTATGACCCCATTGACCAGATTCAGACCACAGTAGATGCTCAGCCCCAAGCCGAGCAGTACGACGAGGATGGCCACCGCGGTGTCGCGATACTGGATGATCAGCGCCCGATCGGTATTCATCTGGATTGAGATATAGCCAACGGCACGCTGGGGCTTGCTGTCGAGCAGCGAGCTTTCGGTCAGCGTGACCTCTTCGAGGATTGGGGTGCGCAGTATGATGAAATCGCCCTGGTAGTCGACCGAGGTCAGCTCCGGGATTGGCTCTCCCTTGGGCAGACGCAGCATGTCCAGTCCGCGATGAAAATTCGAGGTGACGAAGAGCTGGTTGTCGTCGGTGAATACGGCGATGGAGTTGATGAAGGCGGAGTTCTTGCGATGGGTCAGGCCGAGCAGGCGCTTGAGCAGCTCCCGGCTATTTTGTTTCATGCCATATTCGCTGGCGATGGCCAAGGGCTCAATGACGCTGATCCCCTGCTCTATGATGTAGGCTTCGAGTTGCTGATGGCGGTGGAACGAGAAGTAGCCGGCGAGCAGGCAACCGATGATCAGCGTTGGCAGTATGGTGAACGCCAATACTCGCGCGCGAAGTCCATATTTGGTCATAGTCAGCTTCTTGTGGGACAATGGCGATCCTAAAGCGCGAGCAATCATGACATAGCCATTCCGAGGCACCAAGCATTATGGCCCAGTTTTTCAAGCCCCAGCCCAAACCCAAAACTTCGTCGACTCTGGAGTTGACCATCGACCGCCTGGATCTGCATGGCGTCGGCATTGGCCGCCATCAGGGCAAGACTATTTTCGTCGAGGGGGCCATGCCCGGTGAGCGGATCAAGGCGCGTCTGACCGATGAGAAGAAGCAGCATGGATTTGCCCAGTTGCAAAAAATTCTGACGGTATCGCCAGAGCGGCAGGAACCTGTTTGCCCCCATTACGCCGAATGCGGTGGTTGCAGCACCCAGCATCTGCCGCAAGGCCTGCAACATGCCACCAAGGTCTCCGGGGTCCAGGATCTGTTCAGCCGTCTGGCAGGGATCACCATCGGCGAGCCGGAATTCGTGGCGGCTTCGGCGAGCCAGGGCTACCGCCGGGTTTGCCGTCTGGCCATCAAATATGACAAGAAGGGGCGTCGGGCCCAGCTGGGTTTTCGGCGTCGCCTGAGTCATGACCTGGTAGAAGTCGAGGCGTGCCCTGTGCTAGTTTCATCGCTCTCGATGTTGATTGAACCGTTGCGCACACTCTGCAATCAGCTCAAATCGTTTCGGGATCTGGGCCATATTGAACTCTGTGAGGCCGATAACGGCCCTCTGATGTTGCTGCGGCATAATGGCCAGCCGGGCGAGGGTGACTTGGCGCTGTTGCGCGAATTCGCCGCGCGCCATCAGTTGGCGTGTTATCTGCAATGTGCCGGAGAGCCGCAGCCACTGACGGCGGATGCGGCGCCCTATTACCGACTCGGTGAGCTGACCATCGGATTCCTGCCGGGTGACTTCTTACAGGTCAATCGCACCATCAACGAGCAGATGGTGGCGACCGTGCAGGAGTGGTTGGCACCGGAATCGACGGACAAGGTGCTGGATCTCTTCTGTGGCCTGGGGAATTTCACCTTGCCACTGGCGGCGCGGGCCAAAGAGGTCGTCGGCGTTGAAGGGGTCATGGAGATGGTGTTGCGGGCCCGGGAGAATGCCGAGCGCAATGGCCTGAGCAATGTACGCTTCTTCCAGTCCAATCTGGATGAGCCGTTTGTGCACGCCCCCTGGGCCAAGGAGCCCTTTAGTCTGGTGGTGCTGGATCCGGCGCGTCCCGGTGCGGCAGGTTCCATCCCGCATCTGATCAAGCTGGCTCCGAAGCGTCTTGTGTACGTTTCTTGCAATCCGGTGACTGCGGCCCGGGATTGTCAGCGGTTGCTGGCAGAAGGCTATGCCCTGACCCGTTGGGGATTGTTCGACATGTTTCCGCATACCGGCCATGTCGAGACTATTTTGCTGTTTGAACAGCAGACGGCGAGTTCGAAGAAAAAAGGATAAAAACCATGGTTGCGGTACGCGATACACACCTGAAAACCGGTTTTAACTTGCAGGAGTGGACGGAGACTCTGCCCCTGACGAGCGAGGAGCGCGATACGCTCCACTCCGTGTTCGCGTATTGTCAGCATCGACTGGGCGAGACCGAGAGCGAAGCCGTGCGGCTGGCCAGTCGCAGTGCCGAGATGGTGGGTATCCTGCTGACGCTGCATATGGATGTCGATACGCTGCGGGCGGCCATTCTTTATCCTCACGTCGAAGCCAAACACTTGACTCTGGAGCAGGCCGAGGATGATTTCGGTCCCACCATTGGCCAACTGCTCAAGGGTGTCATCGACATGGAGGCGATCCGCTTCCTGCAGAGCCTCAACTCTGGTGAAGTCTCCGATGCCCAGATCGACAACGTGCGGCGCATGCTGCTGGCGATGGTCGAGGATGTGCGCGCCGTGGTCATCAAGCTGGCTGAACGGATCGCCTGCCTGCGTGAGGTCAAAAACGCCGACGAAGAGACCCGGGTGCTGGTGGCCAAGGAGATCACCAACATCTATGCCCCGCTGGCCAACCGTTT
>JAYRLO010000262.1:0-4324 GCA_041905215.1 Aeromonadaceae bacterium | reverse complement strand
CTGGACGAAAAGCTGACGGTTGGCGGCTGGGATGCCGAAATCGAGGCTACAAGGATGTATTCACGGCGAGTCTGCGTTCGTCCGGACTCAAAGCCAACATCGGATGGACCGACCAACACATGACAGGGAGATAGCTTTAGTGAAACAGGCTTTAGGCCGCCTCAGCCTCATACGCTTGTTGCAACAGCGTCAGGATTGGCGATGGCTCAGTACAGCGCCGTAATTGCTGGAATAGTGGCAATGCCTGTGGATACTGTTGGCGCAGATAACTGAACCACTGCTTGATGCGGTTCGGAAAGTAGAGTCCCTTGTCACCGCGAACCTCAAGCTCGCCGTAGCGCAGCAGCAGCTGCAGCACCTCATGCCATGGCATCACGGCAGCCCCCGTCTGCACCACGGCCCCCAGATTAGGCACATTGAGCGCGCCTCGCCCGACCATCAGATCGGCACAACCAGTCACCTGACGACAGCGGATGCCATCGGCATGGCTCCAGATCTCGCCGTTGGCAATGACTGGGATTGGCAGCCGTTCACGAATGCGGGCAATCCATTCCCATTTGATCGCCTCACCACGATAACCGTCTTCCTTGGTGCGGCCATGTACCGCCAACTCGCTGGCACCTGCCGCATAGGCAGCATCGGCTATGGTCAGACAGTCCGCCGGATTATCCCACCCCAGGCGGATCTTGGCCGTCACCGGCATCTCGGCAGGCACAGCGGCGCGTACGGCGGCTATGATGCGATACATCAGATCCGGCTCCTTGAGCAACACGGCCCCCCCCTTCGACTGATTGACCAGCTTTGCTGGGCAGCCAAAGTTGAGATCCACCCCCGGCGAGCCCAGCTCGATGGCGCGTACCGCATTTTCCGCCAACCACTCGGGTGACTGCCCCAGCAACTGAACCCGAACCGGAGTTCCGGTGTGCGTCTTACCGCCCTGGTGCAACTCGGGTGCCAGCTTGTAGAAGGTACGCTTGGGCAACAGCATGTCGGTGACCCGTACAAACTCGGTGACACACAGATCATAGGGGTTGATCTGACTGAGCAACTCACGCATCAGAGGGTCCAGAACCCCCTCCATCGGTGCCAGGATCAGGCGCCCGACCGAAGGTGCAGAAGAGGCTGGTGCAGCAGACGACGGCATGAATAACTCCGCAAATAAGGCAAGGGCAAGAAACGACGGGGGCGTAATCTAGCATAGTTACCCCTCGATTTCCCCTCGCGAACGAGCTGATAAGCCGTTGTTCGCATCTCGGCAGAGGGTTGAATCTCATGGCAAGAGAAACAAAAACGGCGCTACCCCAGGGTAAGCGCCGCCGCTGTTGGCTATGAGGTGCTGGCCACGCCAGGACTCTCTTATGGCTGGACCGTTACTTCCTGTCCGGTAAACGACACCACCTGGCCTGCAACTATCTTGCAACGCTTGCGGGTCTCGATATCACCGTCAACCAGCACCAGACCTTCGGCAATCGCTGACTTGGCAGCGGCACCACTCTCACTCCACCCCTGCAACTTCAGCAAGTCACACAATTCTACGTGGGGATGGCCTTCCAGATTAAACGTCTCCATTACGACTCCTCGTCTTGCGGCGACACCTGACACCGGGAATTCGGGTCGCCTTGAATTTTAATGGCGCATGTATGTCATAAAAGAGTCGATTTGTCGAATGCAATGGCACAGATCCGGCTATCAAGCCTAGTTTACTAGTCATGCAAGAACACTAATAGTCGGTCTGTAGAGTCGACAGCTCACATTATTCCGAGAATCTGTAACCGACCATTGCGGGTTGTGATTGTTCATCGGTTGGCTCGGCTGGTGAAGGCGGAAATTCAGGCGGCACGTACTCCGGCACCCCAACGCCCGTTGGCGCCAGAGGCTCTGCCCCAGCCCAAGCGGCGCCAAGGCCCGGCTCACCACCGGAGTTGAGCCGGATGCAAGCCCCCTGCAGCGTGATGCCTGAAGCATCAAGCTTGATGAAGCTGCCACCCGCCTGGATGGTCAACTCACTCTGGGCATCGAGCACTATGTTGGCCCCCGCTTGCAGGTGGATCTCCCGCCCCGCCGCCACCTGCAACGAATCACCCAGCTTCTGATGCATCGAATGATCGACGATCAGCGAGTAGTCCTGCTCAATCTGGCAACGGCTCTCTCCCTGCACGCGCAGATGGTCATCCCCGCCCAGATGAGTAATGCGGTCATGGCCTATGCCCTGATGCTGATCATGCTGGATCTGCCAGCGGGCATCCGCGCCAAGCCAGACCTGCAAGTCTTTTTGGCCATGCAGATAGATGGCTTCGTGGCCCGCCATATCCTCGATGCTCAGCTCATTGAACCCCTCACCGCGATAGCTTTCACTGCGTAGCACCGTCTTGCTCTTGTGAGTCGGCAACTCGTAAGGCGCTCGGTTAACCGCATGGTAGCTACGTCCGGTAATGATCGGCTGATCCGGATCCCCCTCGAGAAAGCTGACAATGACCTGATGACCGATGCGCGGAATGGCGATACAGCCATAATGGCCACCCGCCCAGCCCTGAGCCACCCGGACCCAGCAAGAGCTATGCTCGTTGCCCCCACCACCCCGATCCCACGGAAACTGCACCTTGACTCGTCCATGCTCATCGCAATAAATCTCTTCTCCCTCGGGGCCAACGACACGGGCCATCTGCGGACCATCTACGCGCGGCTTAACCTCACCCAGAGGGCGCCAGCATTGCCGCGCCGGTAGCACCATGAACTCATTGTGATAACAGGTAGCTTCACAACCAGCCTCCTCCTCTAGCGCTTGTGGTTGCTGCCCGCGATGATGAACGCGACTCGGTTGCCAGAGCATATTGGCCTGCGCCAGTGGATGGCCGGAGAGTTGAAAGCCATGGCCCGGTTGCAGTTGGACACTATTGCTCACTCCGGAGGCGGCGACCACCCCCTGCCGCAGCGCATCGAAGCGATAGTCAGTAAAGGCCTGGCCACTACTGTCTTGTTTGAATCGCCCCGGATAGTCGTAATGTTCAAAACAGCCATGGCCACCATCGATATGTGGTTCATCCGGCACAGCACGACGATGAAGCAAGGCATAACCCGGTTGCAAAAAACTGTGATCCTGGAGCACCACACACGAGGGGCCAAGTTGCTGGTGCAACTCGAACTGTTGAATGCGACTACCCAGTGCCAAGGCGTGGGGCTGCGGGTTGAACAGCAACTCGCGCCCCCCTTGCAGTGCGCTGGGATCATCGGCCCAGACCAGCAGAGGCTGGCCATCCTCGGCACACCCGGAGTGAAAATAATAGAACCCCTCTTCGGCAGCCAGACGCTGCACAAATTCCAGATCGCTCTCGCGGTATTGCACACAATAATCACGAGGACTGTGGACATGGCGCAACATGAACCGATGGGCATTGACCCCTTGCTCGTGTAACAGAGTCGCAATGATCTGATCCGGCGTCATCCCCTGAAAGATCCGGCTATTGTGTCGCAATTGCAGACGCCACAACGGGGGGCGCAGCAGCAACCGGTAACGGGAACGGCGAACCCCACGCTCGCCCTGCGACGCCGAGACTATGATGCCGTCGACCTGCCGCAGCCGCTGACCATCGAACCAGATCGCTAGCTGGCCACGACTGTTCAGCAAAGGATGGCGAAGCAACTGGTCATAGCTACTGGCCAGCTCCAGGCGCAGCGAAAATGGTTCGCTCAAGGCCTCTTGCCAGTCAAAACTGACAACCGCCAGTTCAATCTCCGGCAACGCTGGCAGAACAAAGGTAAATTGCAAACCACGCTTGCCTGCCATCTCAACCAGCCTCCACCGATCCTGTTGCCACCAAATAACCGCCACAGTCGATGGCAGAGCCGGCAACCGCAACCGGTCTGCCATTGACCAGAACAGTAACCTCACCGCCAGTAATCTGCCGACCATGGTTCGAGTGTTTGGGTTTGCGGTGGGCCAGCAGGAGATCCCCCTGCCGGGCCACTGGCTTGCCATCAACCATGACATCTGGACTACCCGTCAGGATGGGAGTGGCCATGTAGCCATCATGAGCCGATCCCCAATCTCCGACGACCGCAATCGCTGGACACATAACACCTCCGGCAACGCACAAAAAAGCAACCTGGTATACAGAGCCCTTCTTAGCTCTCCAGAGGGGCACGCCAATCGTCGGCCCCCGAGGTACCGGCAACCGTGTGCTCCCACTCAATCTTGCGGTAGGCCAGAGCAACCCGGATCAGTTGGGTAAAATCGGATTTACTCAGATCCTGGCAATGTGGCATCTGACAATCGATATCGACGATCGTCGCATCGGTCAGCTGGGTGCTGAAGAAGTGTTCCTGT
>JAYRLO010000261.1:0-4325 GCA_041905215.1 Aeromonadaceae bacterium | reverse complement strand
ACCGTTTAGGGATCGGCCAGCTCAAATGGGAGCTCGAGGATCTCTCCTTCCGTTACCTGCATCCAGACACCTACAAGCAGATTGCCAAGTTGCTGGATGAGAAGCGGCTGGATCGCGAACGCTATATCCATCGTTTCGTCGAGGATCTCAAGCAGGCACTCAAGGCGGCGGGTGTGCAGGCCGATGTGTATGGCCGCCCGAAACACATCTACAGCATCTGGCGTAAGATGCAGAAGAAGCAGCTGAGCTTCTCTGACCTTTACGATGTCCGCGCGGTGCGGGTCATCGCCCACCGCCTGCAGGATTGCTATGCCGCCTTGGGGATAGTGCATACCCAGTGGCATCACATTCCCCGGGAGTTTGACGACTATGTCGCCAACCCGAAACCCAATGGCTACCAGTCGATCCACACCGTGGTGCTCGGCCCTGAAGGCAAGACGGTCGAGATCCAGATCCGCACCGAACAGATGCACCAGGATGCCGAGCTCGGTATCGCGGCCCACTGGAAATACAAAGAGGGGCAGTCCGGCAAAGACTCCGGCTACGAGGAGCGGATCGCCTGGCTGCGCAAGCTGCTGGCCTGGCAGGAGGACATGGTCGAGTCTGGCTCTCTGGTCGACGAGTTGCGCACCCAGGTGTTCGAAGATCGGGTCTATGTCTTTACCCCCAAGGGGGAAGTGGTCGACCTGCCCGTGGGGGCCACCCCGCTCGACTTCGCCTATCAGGTGCACAGCATGGTGGGCCACCGTTGCATCGGCGCCAAGGTGGATGGCCGTATCGTTCCCTTCACCTATACGCTGCAGACCGGGGATCAGATCGAGATCATCACCCAGAAGGAGCCGAATCCGAGCCGTGACTGGATGAATCCGAATATGGGGTTCCTGCGGACCAGCCGGGCGCGCGCCAAGGTGGCCTCCTGGTTCCGCAAGGTCGATCGCGACAAAAACATTCTGGCCGGCAAGGAGACCCTGGAAAAGGAGATGGAGCGTCACGGCTTCCAGCTCAGCAAGGAGCAACAGGCGCAGATGCTGCGTGAAGTCTACGCCCGCTATAACGTCCACGATCATGATGACCTGCTAGCCGGCCTTGGCGCGGGTGATATTCGCATCAACCAGTTGATGAACTTCTTCGAAACCAAGCTGAACAAGCCGAGTGTCGAGGAGGAAGAGCGCAAGTTGCTGGCCCAACTGGAGCAGAAGAGCCAGAACCGGGTGCAGAGCCAGCCCAAGGGGCACATAGTGGTGCAGGGGGTTGGCAACCTGATGACCCACATTGCCCGCTGCTGCCAGCCGATCCCCGGCGACGGCATCGTCGGCTTCATCACCCAGGGGCGAGGCATCTCGGTGCATCGTGAGGATTGCGAACAGCTCAAGGAGCTGATGCGCCGCAACCCGGAGCGGATGATCGAGGCGGTTTGGGGTGAGAGCTACTCGGGCGGCTATACCTTGACGGTGCGCATCACCGCCAACGATAGATCCGGGCTGCTGCGTGACATCACCACCATCATCGCCAACGAGAAGATCAACGTGCTGGGCATGCGTTCGCGCTCCAATACCCGGATGCAGACCGCTGACATCGACATCGACATGGAGATCTACAACATAGAGGCGCTTAACCGCATGCTGTCGAAGATCAATCAGATGAGCGATGTGGTCAGTGCTAAACGGTTGTAATCCATCTTTTTGGTTAACGGGAGTACGGCTTCATCTCGTTCACTTAAAAAATGCAGGGAGTTTCCCTTTCACCAACACGCCGTAAACCCTTCCGTGGGGGCTCGATGGCGGCATCCCTGCCGCCAACGGTTGGTTCAATGGGAACACTCCCTGCCTAATTTGATCAGCAGTGGGCTGCTGCCCCTTTTTTAATGGATCCAACCATGAACCAACCCAATTACCAACTCGATGATCTCTTGGCCATCATGGCGCGTCTGCGCGATCCGGAAGTCGGCTGTCCATGGGACAAGAAGCAGACCTTCGCCAGCATAGTGCCCTACACCCTGGAAGAGGCCTATGAAGTGGCTGACAGCATTGAGCGTCACGATCTGGAGGCGCTCAAGGGGGAGTTGGGGGATCTGCTGTTCCAGGTGATCTTCTACTGTCAGATGGCCAGCGAGCAGGGGCTGTTTGGTTTCGCCGAGGTGATCGACACGGTCAGCGAGAAGCTGGTTCGTCGTCACCCCCATGTCTTTGCCGACGCCCGGTTTGCCGATACGCGGGCGGTGAATGCCAATTGGGAGGCGGAAAAGGCCAAGGAGCGGCAGCAGAAGGATGCCTCGGCGACCAGCGTGCTCGATGATATTCCGCTGGCGTTGCCTGCGCTCAATCGTGCCAACAAGATGCAAAAACGCTGTGCCGCTGTCGGTTTTGACTGGGATACGCTTGGCCCCGTGGTGGCCAAGGTGCATGAAGAGATCGACGAGGTGATGCATGAGGTCTTGCAGGTCGAGCGGGACGAAGCCAAGGTTGCCGATGAGTTGGGTGATCTGCTGTTTGCCACCGTCAATCTGGTGCGGCATCTGAAGAAGGATCCCGAGCAAGTGCTGCGCCAGGCCAATGCCAAGTTTGAGCGTCGTTTCCGCGGGGTGGAGGCCATTATTCAGGCGGCTGGTCGAAATTTGCGCGATGTCACACTCGATGAGATGGAAGCGGCATGGCAAAGGGTCAAACAATCAGAGCAAAGTTGATGTAACGCAAATCCTCGATACAGGATGATTGCTAAATTTTTGTGCGTTGTTAGGGAGAGGTGCCTTTGCTATACTATGACCCCGTCTTGATACATCTCCACACGTACCCGTGTAATTCCTAAAACATCTTCAGGTTCAGCATGACGACTAAATATATTTTCGTGACAGGCGGGGTGGTTTCATCCTTGGGCAAGGGCATCGCAGCAGCCTCTTTGGCAGCTATTCTGGAAGCCCGTGGCCTCAAGGTCACCATCATGAAGCTGGATCCCTACATCAACGTAGACCCTGGTACCATGAGTCCGATCCAGCACGGTGAGGTCTTCGTGACTGAAGACGGCGCCGAGACCGATCTGGACCTGGGCCACTATGAGCGTTTCATCCGTACCAAGATGACACGCCGCAACAACTTTACCACTGGCCGCGTCTATGCCGACGTTCTGCGCAAAGAGCGTCGTGGTGATTATCTGGGGGCGACCATCCAGGTTATTCCTCACATCACCAACGCCATCAAGGAGCGGGTGATCGCTGGCGCCGAAGGGCAACAAGTTGCCATCGTCGAAGTCGGCGGTACCGTCGGTGATATCGAATCCCTGCCGTTCCTCGAAGCGATCCGCCAGTTGGCTGTCGACATCGGTCGTAACAACGCCCTGTTCATGCACCTGACGCTGGTGCCTTATCTGGCAGCGGCTGGTGAAGTCAAAACCAAGCCGACTCAGCACTCTGTCAAGGAGCTGCTCTCCATCGGTATCCAGCCGGATATTCTGATTTGCCGCTCTGACCGTTCCATTCCTGCCAACGAACGCGCCAAGATTGCACTGTTCTGTAACGTGCCGGAACGGGCCGTCGTCTCCTTGAAGGACGTGGACACCATCTACAAGATCCCGGCCATGCTCAAGGCGCAAGGTCTGGATCAATTCGTGGTCGATCGTTTCGGTCTGGCTTGCCCAGAAGCCGATCTCTCCGAATGGGAAAAGGTCATCTATCAGCAGGCCAATGCTAGCGGTGAGGTCACCATCGGCATGGTGGGTAAGTATGTCTCCCTGCCTGATGCCTACAAGTCGGTCAACGAAGCGCTGAAGCACGGTGGTCTGAAGAATCATCTGAGCATCAACATCAAGTACATCGACTCCCAGGATGTCGAGACCAAGGGTACCGAGATCCTCGAGGGTCTGGATGCCATTCTGGTCCCTGGCGGCTTCGGTGAGCGCGGTGTGGAAGGCAAGATCCTGGCCGCCCAATATGCACGCGAGAACAAGATCCCTTACTTGGGTATCTGTCTGGGCATGCAGGTGGCGATGATCGAATTTGCTCGCCATGTGGCCGGCTTGGAAGGTGCTCACTCCAGCGAATTCCGCAAGGACAGCCCCTATCCGATCGTCGGTCTCATCACCGAATGGATCAACGATGAAGGCAAGGTTGAACAGCGCACAGAAGGTTCGGATCTGGGCGGCACCATGCGTCTGGGTTCCCAGCTCTGCCATCTGGCCGAAGGCTCCAAGGTTCGTGCCATGTATGGCAACGACAGCATCTATGAGCGTCATCGCCACCGCTACGAGGTGAATAACACCTTGTTGCCGAAGGTTGAAGCGGCTGGTCTGAAGGTGACCGGTCTGTCTGCTGACAAGAAGCTCGTTGAAATCAT
>JAYRLO010000260.1:0-4329 GCA_041905215.1 Aeromonadaceae bacterium | reverse complement strand
CCTCTCGGGCATGTCGGCCAGTCAGTTTGTCAATGCGGTTGAGCGCGAAGAGATTGGTGCTCTGATCAAGCTACCGGGTGTCGGCAAGAAGACGGCCGAGCGTTTGGTGGTCGAGATGAAGGATCGACTCAAGGGGTGGAGTGAAGGTGCACTGTTTACTCCCTATACCGATGCGATGACGGCTCAGCCTGCCGGAGCAGAACAACCTTCAGGGGTCGAAGATGAGGCCATCTCGGCGCTGCTGGCCTTAGGTTACAAGCTGCCCCAGGCGACAGTGGTGGTCCGCAAGATCTATCAACCCGAGATGAAGGTCGAAGCGGTGATCCGTGAAGCCTTGCGCTCCATGCTCTGAGGTGTTGACCCATGATTGAAGCCGATCGCCTGATTGCCCCGAAAGAAAGTCGCGATGATGAACTGATCGATCGCGCCATACGTCCCAAGCAACTGGCCGACTACCAAGGCCAGGATCACGTCCGTTCGCAGATGGAGATCTTTATCGAGGCGGCGCGCCGCCGCGGTGAGGCATTGGATCATCTGCTGATCTTTGGTCCTCCGGGTCTGGGTAAGACCACGCTGGCCAACATAGTGGCCAACGAGATGGGGGTCAACATCAAGACCACCTCGGGCCCCGTGCTGGAGAAGGCGGGGGATCTGGCGGCGCTCCTGACCAATCTCGAACCCAACGACGTGCTGTTTATCGATGAAATCCACCGCCTGAGCCCAGTGGTCGAGGAGGTGCTCTATCCAGCGATGGAAGATTATCAACTCGATATCATGATCGGCGAGGGGCCGGCGGCACGCTCGATCAAACTGGAGCTGCCACCCTTTACCCTGATCGGCGCCACGACCCGGGCTGGCTCGCTCACCTCGCCACTGCGCGATCGTTTCGGGATCGTGCAGCGTCTTGAGTTCTACAAGGTTGCCGATCTGGCCGACATAGTCGCACGCAGTGCCCACTGCCTCGGCCTGTCGATGGCAGGCGAAGGCGCTTACGAAATCGCCCGGCGGGCGCGGGGTACGCCGCGGATCGCCAAT
Source organism: Aeromonadaceae bacterium (assembly GCA_041905215.1). Taxonomy (GTDB): domain Bacteria; phylum Pseudomonadota; class Gammaproteobacteria; order Enterobacterales; family Aeromonadaceae; genus Pseudaeromonas. The sequence goes on along the minus strand of JAYRLO010000260.1, from coordinate 3,294 downwards.
CGTCTGTTGCGTCGAGTGCGGGACTTCGCCGAGATCCGTGCCGATGGTCATATCAGCTCGGAGGTCGCCTCCCAGGCGCTGGACATGCTGGATGTCGATAAGGAGGGGTTTGATTACATGGATCGCAAGCTACTGCTGGCGGTGATCGATAAGTTTATGGGCGGCCCTGTTGGTCTGGATAATCTGGCTGCGGCTATCGGTGAGGAAAAAGACACCATCGAGGACGTCTTGGAGCCGTTCTTGATCCAGCAGGGTTTCTTGCAACGTACTCCCCGTGGACGCATCGCGACCCAGCGGGCCTACCAACACTTTGGCCTGTCAGCGCAAGCGACGTGAGCTGACGCCACGGTTCCCGCTGTTTTTCCGCCCCCCGCATGTTCCGCGCGCAAAAAAAAACCTGTGCCAATAAGTGGCACAGGTCAACGTTCATTAGTGTGAGTTCACGAGTAAGCAAACAACCCCTCGGCAGTTTAGGAACCAAAGCCAACTGATTGGCTCGGTTTTTTACGTGCCGAAGTGCTATGGCGCCATTCTAGGGAGCGAGCTTGTGGCGAACAAATGATAAAAATCGAGGCCGAGGATTAGAAAAACTAATCCAGGTCTGTTCGTCATCAATGAGGGAGTGGTGGCCCCAAACGGTGGCAAGATCAAAGTTCCTGCATGCGAGCTAGCTGGTAAAGCGGCGGGCGTGCTTTACTATTTGTGAATAGCCACATGTCTCATAGGGCTCTTTATTGCCTCGAAAGGTGACAAAATGGTATAAAGATCTCTTCAAAATACAGCATTAAGGTTCACGTTTAGAAACTGCGGTGCAGTTGAGCTGGTTTTGGTGGTGAGTGGCGATTTATTGCGCAATTCGGTGGCCATACGAAGCCATACCAACGCAAGGAGCGGCATTCCAGTGATGGGAAGGCCAAGGGTAGAAATCGGTGAGGAATTATCATGATCAATGAGACTGTGGTCGAACTGTCGCGGATCCAGTTTGCCGCAACAGCGCTCTATCACTTTTTGTTCGTGCCCCTGACGCTGGGGATGACTTTCATCCTGGCGATCATGGAGTCCGTCTATGTGGTGAGCAACAACCCCATTTATAAAGATATGACCAAGTTCTGGGGCAAGTTATTTGCCATCAATTTTGCACTTGGGGTGACGACGGGTCTGACCATGGAGTTCCAGTTTGGTACCAACTGGTCGTACTACTCTCACTACGTCGGTGATATCTTCGGTGCGCCTTTAGCCATCGAAGGTCTGATGGCCTTCTTCCTCGAATCTACCTTTGTCGGCATGTTCTTCTTCGGTTGGGATCGCATGAGCAAGACCCAGCATCTGGCCTGTACCTGGCTGATGGCTCTGGGTACCAACCTCTCGGCGCTGTGGATCCTGGTGGCGAATGGCTGGATGCAATTCCCGATTGGTTCCGAATTCAACTTCGAGACCATGCGCATGGAGATGGTCAGCTTTAGCGAACTGATCTTCAGCCCGATTGCTCAGGTGAAGTTTGTTCATACCGTCGCTGCCGGTTACACCACGGGGGCCATGTTTGTACTGGGTATCTCCTCGTACTATCTGCTCAAGGGGCGAGACATTCCATTTGCCCGTCGTTCATTTGCCATCGCGGCCGCATTCGGGATGGCCTCCATCCTCTCCGTGCTGATGCTGGGCGATGAGTCCGGCTATGAGTTGGGCGAAGCCCAGAAGGTCAAGCTGGCAGCCATTGAGGCTGAATGGCATACCGAAGAGGCTCCGGCGGCGTTCACCGTGATTGGTATCCCCAATCAGGATGAGATGCGGACCGATTACGCGATCAAGATCCCCTACATGATGGGCATCATTGCGACCCGTTCCCTGGATAAGCAGGTGACAGGTCTTAAGGATCTGGTCGCAGAACACGAAGGACGCATCCGCACCGGTATGCAGGCCTATGCGCTGCTTAACAAGCTGCAGGCAGGGGATCGCAGTGCAGAAACCCTCGAGCAGTTCAATGCGGTCAAGAACGATCTGGGCTACGGCCTGTTGCTGAAGTCCTATACCGCCAATATCACAGATGCGACCGATGAGCAGATCCGGGCGGCGGCCAAGGATAGCATTCCGAATGTCGCACCTCTGTTCTTTGCATTCCGTATCATGGTTGGGGTAGGCGTTCTGATGCTGCTGTTGATTGGCATCGCCTTCTACGATAGTGCGCGCCACCGGATTGGTGAACGCAAGTGGTTGCTCAAGGCGCTGTTGTGGGGTATCCCGCTGCCGTGGATTGCCATTGAATGTGGTTGGTTTGTGGCGGAATACGGTCGTCAACCCTGGACCATCTCCGAGGTTCTGCCAACCTTCATGTCGGCATCGACGCTCAAGGAGAGCGATCTGTGGTTCTCGCTGATTGGTATTTGCGCCTTCTACACTGTGCTGTTGATCGTCGAGATGTACCTGATGTTCAAGTTCGCTCGCAAGGGGCCCAGCAGCTTGAAGACCGGTAAATACCACTTCGAAACACATTCTGCCTAAAGGAGTTAGCGCATGTTGGATTATGAAGTTTTACGCGTGATCTGGTGGGCTCTGGTCGGGGTTCTGCTGATTGGCTTTGCCGTTACCGATGGTTTCGATATGGGGGTTGGTGCCCTGTTGCCAATCATCGGCAAGAACGACAATGAGCGCCGGGTAATGATCAACACCATTGCCCCGCACTGGGACGGCAACCAGGTCTGGCTGATTACTGCCGGTGGTGCCATCTTTGCGGCCTGGCCTACCGTCTATGCCACGGCATTTTCAGGCTTCTATGTCGCCATGGTGCTGACGTTGATGGCGTTGTTCTTCCGACCGGTCGGATTTGATTATCGCTCCAAGATCGAAGATCCGCGTTGGAGAAGTACCTGGGACTGGTGCCTGTTCATCGGGGGGGCCGTACCGCCCATCGTCTTTGGCGTAGCCTTCGGTAACCTGTTACAGGGGGTTCCTTTTACTCTGGATACATTCTTGCGCTCCAGTTATGAAGGAAATTTCTTCGGATTGCTCAACCCCTTTGGCTTGCTGGCCGGGGTTATCAGCCTGGCGATGGTCCTGAGTCAGGGCGCTGCCTGGTTGATGCTCAAGAGTGAAGGCGCTGTTCTGGCCCGGGCGCGCAACGTCGCGACTGTGACCGGTCTGGTGACGGCTATCTTGTTTGCCGCTGCTGGCTACTGGGTTGCGAACGGTATTGCTGGTTACACCATCACCGAATTTGCCGGTATTGATGCAGTCTCCAATCCGCTGCGCAAGACGGTCGAGGTGGCAACCGGCAGCTGGATGCAGAACTATGAGACC
>JAYRLO010000259.1:0-4329 GCA_041905215.1 Aeromonadaceae bacterium | reverse complement strand
GGCAATGTGGCGCGGTGAACGAACCGCATGTTCACTGTCGACGGCAATGAACAGCGTTCCCTTGGGAACGGAATACTCCGGATCCTGCAGGTGCCAGACGCGGATGCCGGGGCGATCGATCAGACACTGCGGAATGCTATGGGGTTGCGTCACCGGATGCGGTTGCAGACGGTCGCAGATGAAGGGGTTGGCCTCTGGCAGCGTCATCAGCCCGTCGACTGGGGCCGGATCGCGCCAGCGACGTAGCCAGACCGCATCGATCGGCTGAATGCGGTAGGGGGTGTCATACCAGCGTGCGGTTCGATCGGTCTGAACATGGGGGGCCGCCAACTGGATGCGCATATTATCCGGGGTCATCCGATCCAGCATGGTGTGGATCTGGGCGGCATCGAAGCTATCCATCAGGTAGTCACCGCAGAGAATATGCTCCGGGGCGTAGTGATGCATGTTCACGGCCAGGTGCGAGACGTTGTCGATGGCGCGCCCCCCTTCGTGAAAACGGAACAGCGCATCCAGAACCTGCCGTTTCTCCTCATAGCGCCATGCTTCGACGCCTTGCATCCGGATCAGCGCCAGATAGCCAAACAACCGCTCAATGATGCTGCCTTCGTGATGAACCCCCTCGGGGGTCAAACCGAAGCTGATACAAAAATCCTTGAAGTTGCTGCCACCGACGCCACCACCGGCTGAGAGGGTATTGACCCAGCCCTGCTGCTTGAGCCAGGCAAAGAGGCTGCCTTTACCTTCGTACCCCAGCAGGTGGCTGAGGAATGTCAGGGGCTTGGTCGGGTAGAGGGGCTCGATGCTGGGCAAGGCAAAGCAGACGACCAGCTTGCGGTTTTCCTTGATCGGTTTGATTTCGATGCGGATACCGAGATCCTCGGGGCGATAGAGCGGGATCTGCAACCCGGGATGAGCCGAGCCGTGATTGGGGATCGCCGAGAAGAAGGTTTCCACCCAGGCGGCTTGCTGATCCAGTGGCGCATTGGATTGCAACACCAGACTCATGCGCCCGGCGCTGTAGTGCGTCTGGTAAAAGGTGATCAGCTCATCGCGGATCTGGCTGCCGGGCCGATCGCCCAGGGTTTCCCAATTGCCAACTGAAAACTTGGCAAAGGGGTGGTCGGGATTGACGGTCTCTTTATGGACCTGGTAGGCACGCCGGACATCGTCTTGTAGCTTCAGACGATACTCTGAATCGATGGCGTTGCGCTCCTTGTCGACGAGCTGGGCATCAAAGGTTGGGCAGCAGAAAAACTGGGAAAAGCGATGCAGCCCTTCGGCAAAAAATTCATGGTGCAGATCAAAGTAGTAGTTGGTGAACTCGGTGCCGGTCCAGGCGTTGTTGCTGCCGCCGTGGCGATTGATGAACTCCTGATACTCGCCGGGGCGCGGAAAGGTCTCGGTACCGAGAAACAGCATGTGTTCGAGAAAATGAGCCATTCCCTGCCGCGAGTGCGGATCATCGAAGTGTCCGGCGTTGACGGCCAGTGCGGCGGCTGATTTTTCGGTTTTATGGTCCTCGATCAGCAATACACGTAGCTGATTGGCAAGGGTCAGGTAACGGTAAGCGCGATGATCATGTGGACTGGTATGCAAACGCGGCATGTGATGACCCATGGATAGACTCAATGTATTGATCTTCTAAGTCATTATTGACTGGGGGCCCGGGGTGCGCAAACCGTTTCTGCGCGGAGGCCCCATTGTGAATGGCCTGCTTAGTCAGTAAACTCGTGCTGCTTTTATCTCTCTGCCTTAGGGATCTTGTCGAATGAAGGTCGTAATAATGCGTCACGGCGATGCCGTTTTGGGCGCCGATGATGATGCAGCTCGTGCGTTGACTTCCCTCGGGCGGGAACAATCCCGAGCCATGGCGATCTGGTTGCAGCAACAGATGCCGCGTGTCGACCGTGTGTTGGTTAGCCCCTACTTGCGGGCCCAACAGACCTGGCAGAGTATCAGTGACCTGTTTGGTGATGTACCGTTCGAGGCGCTGGAGGAATTGGTTCCCCATGGCCATGCCGGGCAGGTGTGTGATTATCTGCGGGCGCTGGAAAGCGATGTAGATAATCTTCTAATTATTAGTCACTTACCGCTGGTTGGTTACCTGGTGACCGATCTGTGTCCGGCTCAGGTACCCCCCATGTTTGTGACCTCGGCCATGGTCGCTGTCGAGCTGATGGACGGCCGTGGAAGCGTATTGTGGCAGCAGGCGCCGCATTTGTTAAAAAAATAGGTGCTAAATCACGCTTTCCAGATGATTGTCATTGTTTTTCGCTTTCCTTTAGATTGATCTCTCATTTGTGTGGAACTTTTCCCGCTAAACTATGCCTAACTCTGCGTGGTTTGAAAAAATGGGTTAACAATAATGAGAATTTTCAAAAAGTACCTGCCAGTCATGATTGCCAAGTACGTGAAGACATTTTTTAAGGGGCGGATTTACATCCAGGGGCGAGGGGGTTACGAGTTTGACAAGGGTCAACTGGTGATGCCGATAACGGCCGATCGGGTGCACAAGAATACAGTGACCGAGGTCAACTCCACCATAGGTGAGCTATCCAAGGCTGCATGATGGAGAACCCGCAAGAGGCTGCCCGAAGAGGCAGCCTTTTTTGTGCCTGCATGATCCCGCAAAGCGGGCGTTCAACGAAATAGGGTGAAGGCGGCTGGTCGCCTCCACCTAGAACCAGAAGGCGATGATCAAGGTGCCGGCCAGCGTCAATAAGACATTGGCGACCGCATAGGTACCCGCATAACCCAGGGCTGGAATAGAGCCGCCTGACATGCCATTGACCAGCTCCATGGCTGGAGCCGAGGTGCGTGCGCCGGTGATGGCGCCTAATAGCAGGGCCGGATTCATCTTCAGCACATGAATGCCAAACAGATAGCCAATCAGTACAGGCACCACGGCGACAACGGCCCCGGCTGCCAGTACCAGTAAGCCATTGTCATTCAGATGGCTCAATACGCCGCCCCCTGCCTTGAGTCCTATGCTGGCCATGAACAGCGTCAGCCCCAGATCCTTGATAAAACGCAGCACACCGGAGGGGATGTAACCGACGGTTGGATGGGTTGACCCCAGGTAGCCCATGAAAATGCCGCCCAGCAGCAAGCCGACCGCATTACCCAGACCAAATTGAAAGGGCCCAAAGACCAGTGAGATGCTACCGATGAGCAGCCCGCAGACAAAAAAACTACTGAAGGCCACCAGATCGGAAGCTTGACTGTGAATGCTGATGAAACCGATGCGGCTGGCTAACCGTTCGACGCGGTGCTTTTCCCCGCTGATCTGCAGCACGTCACCCTTTTGCAGCATGATGTTGCGATCCAGCGGCATCTCGATCTGCGAGCGGACGATGCGGTTCAGGAAGCAGCCCTTGCCACTGAGATTCAATTCGACCAGATACTTGCCGACATAGTTGTCGTTCTTGACCACTATCTCTTCGGTGACAATCTGCAGATCCAGCAGATCTCGATCAAACACCTCCTTGCCGGTACGGTAGCTCAGATCGAGCTTTTCATGGCTCTCGGGGTAGCCGAGCAGGGCGATATCGTCCCCCTCCTGGATGATGGTATTGCCATCCGGGCTGGCGGCCACGATGCCATTGCGGCGCAGTCGCTCGATGTAGCAACCCGTGTGCGGATAAATACCGGTCTCGCGCAGGGTGCGTCCGCCGATCCAGTTGGCCAACTCGGGGCCGACTCGATAGGCCCGAATGATCGGCAGATAAGTCTTGTGGCCATAGTGATCGGAGAGACCCCGCTCGCGGGCTATCTTGTGGGCCTCTTCGCACAGATCCAATTTACATAGCCCCGGCAGATAACGAACTACCAGCATGAGGCCCAGCAGACCAATCATATAGGTGAGGGCGTAGCCGACACTCATGTTGTCGAGCAGCAGACTGATGCTGGTGTTATGCGGAATGGCCAGATAGCCACTTTGCAGGCTGTCTTGGGCGCCGACCAGCGCCGGTGTTGAGGTGAGGGCTCCGGCCAGCAGGCCAGCCGCCAGACCCGGACCAAAGTCGAAGAGTTTGGCCAGCGCAAAGGTCAGGAGCAGAGCCGAGGTGAGGATCACCAAGGAGAGACTGATATAGCGCAGGCCATCGCGTAGAAACACGCTGAAAAAATGGGGGCCGGCTTCGATGCCGACGGCAAAGATGAACAGCATGAAGGCAATGTTGCCGGCACTGCTGGTGAGCGTGAAGCCAAATTGGCCAAACAGCAGGGCGGTAAAGAGGACGCCGATGGTGTTGCCAATTTGAAACGAACCAATACGCAGCTTGCCAACCAGTAGCCCGATGCCCAGCACCACAAAAATCAGCAGGA
>JAYRLO010000258.1:0-4343 GCA_041905215.1 Aeromonadaceae bacterium | reverse complement strand
CTAACTGCTGGGTCAGGGTACTCCCCCCCTGCACTGCCCGTCCGGCCATCAGGTTGGCAAAGAAGGCGCGGCCGATGGAGAGCAGCGAGACGCCACCATGATGGTAGAAGTCACGATCCTCAACCGTCAGCAGGGTATCGATGAAGCTCTGCGGCACCTCATCGAGGCGCAGCAGCAGACGGTCTTCGAGCTCTTCCCCCGTCAGGCGATCGAGCAGTACCGGATCCATGCGCACATAGCCCAGATCCTTCTGGGTATCGGCATTTTGGATGCGTTTGAGCCGTTGCCCCTCGAAGGTCAACAGCAACGGGCGAGCCTGCTCGCTGCCATCGGCAAACTTGAAGGCCCGCCGGATCAGTACCAGCTTGTTGCCCCCCGTCGCGTACTGCCCGGCGCTGGTTGGCTTGCCACTCTGGCGATAATTGAGCAGTTTCAGCTCGTGCAGCATCTGCTTCTGTGACAGACGCTGGCCCGGATAGAGCTCCAGCGGACGGCTATAGACCAGTGCCGGCAGTTGCCACTTCTGGCCATCGAACTTGTCGCGGATCAGGCTGTCGAGATAGATGCCGGTCACCAGCAAGCCGGCAAACAGCACCAGAGCCAACTTGAACGCCAGCCAGCCCCATCGACGCCAGTTCACCCGTTGATGCCAGGCCAGCTTCTTCTTCGCACGAGGTTTACGCGCTGCCATTGTCTTGATTCATCCTGTGTTTGGTATATCGGGTCGGCATCGCCTCGGAAGGGTCATCCGGCCAGTAATGTTTGGGGTAACGCCCCTTCATCTCTTTTTTGACCTCGCCATAGCTCCCTTGCCAGAAAGCGGCCAGATCCTGTGTCAATTGCAACGGCCGCTGGGCAGGCGAGAGCAACTCGATCAGCAAAACTACCTTGCCACGAGCCACGGTCGGTGTCTGCCGCTGACCAAACATTTCCTGAATGCGCACCGGCAGCACAGGCGCATTGCCGGGCTGATAGCGAATACGCAAGCGGCTGCCCGTCGGCGCCGTGAAGTGGCTCGGCAAAAACTCATCGAGATCACGCGGCAACGGCCAGGGGAGCCACTGCCGCAGTATGGTACTCAAATCCAACCGCTTGAGCTGCTCCAATCGGCTCATCCCTTGCAGATGGGGCAGCAACCAGCTCTCCAGGTGCGCCAACAGGCTCGCCTCATCGGCCGCCGGAAACCCCAGCTCGGGCAGCCAGTCGGCCGCACAACGCAAGCGTGCCAGGTACTGCTCGCTCTCCTCATCCCAGGGCAGACAGCTCAGCCCCTTGCTGCGGATGCCGTCGAGCAGACAGAGCGCCTTCTGCTCATCACTCAAGGTTGCCAGCGGTTGGCGCTCCAGCACTATGCTGCCCAGCCGCAGTTGCTGCTCGGCGCGCACCCGCCCCTCCCGCTCGTCCCAGCCAAACCAGCTCTCGCGGCTGAACAGCTCCGGCAAATAGCGCTGCAGCACCGACAGATCCACGGCCTCAGCCAAGTACAGACGGATCCCCTGGGCGTTCAGCATCGGATCAACCGCCACCAGCCAGTCGCGACTGGTCAGCGAGTGATCCGGAGCCAGGTCAGCACTCTGTCCACCGGAAAGCTGGTAGCGGCTACCACTGCGTAACTTGCCGATGCGATCGGGCCAGGCCAGAGCCGCCAGCAGACCCAGCCACTCGCCCGCTCGCGGTGCCCCCAGTCGTTCACGGCTCCCATGGCCGAGTAAGCGAGCGAGTCGCTCACGCCAGCGTTGGGCCAACGGCTTCACAGCCGAACCATGGCGAGCCAGCAAGGTGCTGAGCTGATCGGCACCGCGCTTCTCCTCTTCCAGCAGAGCGACCAGATAGCAGGCCTCATCCAGCACACCGGCCAACCCTTCAGCCTCGAGTTCGGCGGCTCGTAACAGCAGGTGTGCCAACCGTGGATGACAAGGCAGTTGCGTCATCAGGCGACCCCGAGAGGTCAGATGAAAATCATCATCCAGCGCCTCGAGCATTTGCAGCAGGCGACGGCCGGCCAACAGGTTAGCAGGTGGCGGCGCCTCCAGCAGCGGCAAACTCTCCGGCTCGCACCCCCATTGGGCTGCCTCCAGCAGCAGCGACGTCAGCTCGACGACGCGAATATCTGGCGGGCTCTGCTCATCGAGCCGATCCTGCAGCTCGGCGCTCCAGAGGCGGTAACAGACCCCCGGCCCCAAGCGACCCGCTCGACCGGCACGCTGGGTCGCCGAAGCATTGGCAATGGGCTTGAGCTCCAACCGCTCGATGCCGCTGTTGACATCGAAACGCACCCGCCGCTCCAGACCACTGTCGACCACGACGCGGATCCCCTCGATGGTGAGGGAGGTTTCCGCCACATTGGTCGCCAGCACGATCTTGCGCTGCCCCGCGGAGGCCGGGCGGATCGCCTTCTGCTGCTCGGCAAACGGCAGACGACCATGCAGCGGTGCCACCAGCAGATCCGGTTGCCCGGCCAGCCGCTCGCGCAGCCACTCGGCCAGACGGTCAATCTCTCCGGCGCCGGGTAAAAAGACCAGCAGGCTGCCGGACTCCTGTGCCAGCGCCTCGAGCACCACGGCGCCGCACTGCGGCACCAGGGGTTGCTGACGATTGATGCTGCGATAGTGATAGCTCAGTGGATGGGCGCGTCCCTCACAATGCAGCAGTTCGGCATCCGGCAACAGGGTGGAAAAATCCAGGCCATCGAGGGTAGCCGACATGACCAGCAGCTTGAGATCGGGCCGCAGAGCCCCGCGCGATTCGATGCTCAGGGCCAGCGCCAGATCGGCATGCAGGCTGCGCTCGTGAAACTCGTCGAAGATCAGCAGATCAACGCCAGCAAGCTCCGGATCGGCCTGCAGCATGCGCGTCAATATCCCTTCGGTGACTATCTCCAACCGCGTGGCCGCACCGACCCGACTCTCGCCGCGCACCCGATAGCCAATCTGCTGCCCGACCTCCTCGCCCAACTGTTCCGCCAGAAAGCGGGCTATGTTCCGCGCCGCTAGGCGACGAGGCTCGAGCATGATGATGCGGCCAGCGACACAGCCCGACTGCAGCAGCGCCAACGGCAGAGCCGTCGACTTACCGGCACCGGGCGGCGCCTGCAGCACAACCGGGCGATTGGCGCCAATAGCCGCCAGCAACGCTGGATAAATAGCCGAAACCGGCAGTTGGTCGAACGAAAAGGACACAAAATCACCACGGAGTGAGGAGGCGGATAACTCATGGCGCCGATTGTGCCAAAGCTTCCCGCCCCATGAAAGCGATTGCCGCCGGACATGAACAGTCACCGAATTTTACCAACCATAACGGCGAGTAAACTGACCAGCAAAAACCTGATGAATGGCGTGGTTTTTGTTACCTCGCCCCATTGTTCGGAAATTTGGAGTTGGGCATGATGAATGCGCGTTATTTCAGAGTCATTGGGCACCAATTACCCCCCTGCTCGCGCAGCAGGCCATTTTTCGTGATTACCGATTTGGAGTGTTTATGTCTGTCATGCGTTTTTCCATCCCCCGCGACATCATCTACGGCGAGAATGCACTGGAACATCTGAGCCAGCTCAAGGGCCACAAGGCCATGTTGGTCACCGGTGGCAGCTCCATGCAGCGCCTCGGCTTTCTCGATCGCGCCACGGCACTGCTGCAACAGGCCGGGATCAGCACCCAACTGTTTGATGGGGTCGAGCCCAATCCGTCGGTCGAAACCGTGATGCGAGGCGCCAAGGCGATGCAGGAGTTCCAGCCAGACTGGATCGTCGCCATCGGTGGTGGCTCGGCACTGGATGCCGCCAAGGTAATGTGGTGCTTCTATGAGCATCCGCAGCTGGAGTTTGCCGACATCATCACCCCGGGCTCCATGCCGCCGCTGCGCAACAAGGCTCGCTTCATCGCCATCCCGTCCACCAGTGGCACGGCCTCCGAAATCACCGCTTTCTCGGTCATCACCGACACCGCCAACCATATCAAGTACCCGATAGTGGCCGCTGACATGGTGCCGGATATCGCCATCCTGGATCCGGCCATTCCGGCCAAGATGCCACCTCATATCACGGCCAATACCGGCATGGATGTGCTGGCCCACGCTCTCGAGGCCGTCGCCTCGACCGCAGCCACCTCGTTTACCGATCCCTATGCCATCGAGGCGATCAGTCTGGTACTGAACAATCTGGAGACTGCCTTCAGCAAGCCAGAGGATCAGACAGCCCGTTTCAACATGCATAACGCCTCGGCACTGGCCGGCATGGCCTTCACCAATGCCTCGTTGGGGCTGGTCCACTCACTGGCTCACAAGATCGGCGGCGAATTTGGTGTCACCCATGGCCTGGCCAATGCGATCCTGCTGCCTTATGTGAT
>JAYRLO010000257.1:0-4345 GCA_041905215.1 Aeromonadaceae bacterium | reverse complement strand
ATCATGTTGAAGGTGACCGGTATTGTCATGATGATTGCCACGCTGGCGGTGTTCGCGGCCATCGCGGCCATGGTGGCCAAGGAGGGGGTTGGTATCCTCTCGACCTACGGCACCTTCATGGTCCAATTCTACGTTTCTATCGGTGCCCTGTGGTTGGTGCTGATTGGCATGGGGGCTTTCTTCCTGCGCGGTCGTATTCTGGATCTGCTGCGCATGATCCGGGAGCCTGCTCTGCTGGCATTCTCGACTGCCAGCTCCGAGGCAGCCTATCCCAAGACGCTGGAGCGTCTGGAGCACTTTGGTTGTTCCAAGCGCATCGCCAGTTTCGTGCTGCCAATGGGTTACTCATTCAATCTGGATGGCTCCATGATGTACTGCACCTTCGCGACGCTGTTTATCGCGCAGGCCTATGGCATCGAGCTCACGTTTGCCCAGCAGATCACCATGCTGCTGCTGTTGATGGTGACATCCAAGGGGATGGCGGGTGTGCCGCGGGCCTCGTTGGTGGTGATCGCGGCGACGCTCTCCCAGTTCCACATTCCGGAGGCAGGTATTTTGCTGCTGCTGGGCATCGACCACTTCCTCGACATGGGACGTTCGGCGACTAATGTGCTCGGCAATGCGATTGCTGCCTCCGTGGTGGCCCAGAGTGAACAGGCCTTGGGAGCCGAGCTGAGCGAGGAGGAGATCCTGGCGCTAACGGCGGCTCCAGCGATGGCTGTTCCCGAGCTGGAACAGGCTTAACCGGGTGAGACTCCTGCTCTGGACAAAAGAACCCCGGCTTTAGCCGGGGTTCTTTTTAGTCTGAAAAATGTGGTGTGAAATTCACGCTCAAAAGGCTGGGGGTCACTCACGGGCCAGATATTGTTCAATCATGCGCGGTAATGCCAGGTTGAGTTGGTTCTCGAGGGTGTCCAGATCCTTGCCACAGGCGGCCAGAAAACGCTGGGCCTTATCGCGGCCGAACCCTCGCTCGCCCAAGCGGTATTCGGTCTCCGGGAGTTGTTTATCATAGCGCGGGATGATCTCCCAACTGACGCTGCCAACGGTTCTCTGTGCGAAGGCCCGCTGCACGAGTGCGCAGAACTCATCGATGTACTGCTTGCCATCGGGTCCCAAACAACCGGGCTCAACCCGAAATACTATGGTCAATCTGTTTTCGTTTGACGCGATGGCATCACTGGACATGTGCGGCATCCTTCACACTGCGCTGGCTTATTACCAATGGTAGTCGATTCTGATTTTTTGCACGGAATTGCAGGCAAATCAAGACGCTTGCGGTGGAAATGCAGGCTAGGCGCATTTCTGGGGAAGGAACGAGAGGGATTGCACAGAGTGAGGCAGGCCGAATGCCAGACATTCGGCCTGAGGCGCTAAGCGTTTAGGCCTTTTTGACGAATTCGGATTTCAGTTGCATGGCGCCGACGCCATCAATCTTGCAGTCGATGTCGTGGTCACCATCCACCAGGCGGATGTTCTTCACCTTGGTACCGACCTTGATCACCAAGGAGGAGCCCTTGACCTTCAGATCCTTGATCACGGTGACGGTATCGCCATCCTGCAGCGTGTTACCGACGGAGTCTTTGACTACTTTGACTTCGTCCACAGACTCTTCGGCCTGTTGTGGCCATTCATTGGCACACTCCGGGCAGACATACTGGCTACCGTCTTCATAGGTGTATTCAGAATTGCATTTCGGGCAGTTGGGTAAGTTGCTCATAGGGTACCTTTTCGTCAATAGAGAAATCTGCGAGATCAAATCTCATGCTGAAGAGCATGGCCTGGACAGCGGGCTGCCCAGAGGGGCGCTATGATAGCGCTTGTCCTGGCCAGTGGGTACCCACAGTCATCAGATGGTTTTGGAATGACGTAAAAAAGCCTCGAAAGAGGCATTTTTACGTGCGAAGCGGGTTTATTCAGTGCAATTCGAGCTGCGCCGCACGGATGACTCGGTAGGCAGAACGGAGCAGAAGTACCACCAAGCCGCTGGCAACCACGATATCGGGCCAACCTGAGTCGGTCAGCCAGACGGCCCCTGCAGCCACCAATACCGAGAGATTGGTGGCTATGTCGTTGCGTGAGCACTCCCAGACTGAACTCATGTTGACGTCCTCGTGGCGATGACGCCAGAGCAGGAACAGGCAAACTGAGTTGGCAGCCAGGGCCAGCAGACTAAATAGACCCATTTCATCAAAAGCGGGTAGAACCGGGTTTACTAGTCGGCTGATGATTTGTAGGGCCACCAGCCCTGCTGCAACCAGGATCAGCCCCCCTTTGAACAGGGCGACCTTGGCTTTCGTTCGGGGGCCCCGGCTGACGGCGTATAGGCTCAGTGCATAGGTGAAGGCATCGCCCAGATTATCCAGGCTGTCGGTGAGCAGAGCAGATGAGGCGGCGTGCAAGGCCGCCACCACAATCACCAGGAACATGACGGCATTGATGAGAAAGACCAGTTGCAGGGTTCCCCGCTGCCGTTCACGTAGTCGCTCCAATGAACATCCATGATTACAACAACCACTCATAGCAACAATTCCCTCACAGAAACGAACTGACTCGATGATAATCCAGGGGCCGCGGCAGCCACAGTACGCATTCCTGATTTTCCAGATCTTATCCGGGATGCCCCGCTAACTAGTTGTTCCGAATAGTCGATCACTCACCACAGTGACAGGGTAGCGCTAAGCTGACCCTCCGAGCCAGGGATGGCGCTGCGGAGCCCCTATGGAGGGGGTTACGGCGTGTCAGCGTGGGCTAGCTTGCCGGTGTTGTATGATAAGGCGCGGTTATTCAGGTGTCGGTTTTTTCTTTGTATTCGCACAGATCCTCGATGAGGCAGGAGCCACAACGGGGCTTGCGGGCGATGCAGGTATAGCGGCCGTGCAGGATCAGCCAGTGGTGCACATCGAGTTTGAACTCTGCAGGAACATGCTTGAGCAGCTTCTGCTCGACCTCGTTGACATCCTTGCCTGGGGCAAATCCGGTGCGGTTGGCGACCCGGAAAATATGGGTGTCGACCGCGATAGTTGGCCAGCCAAAAGCCGTATTGAGCACTACATTGGCGGTCTTGCGGCCGACACCGGGCAGGGCCTCCAACGCGGCTCTATCCTCGGGGACTTCGCCGTCATGCTGGGTCAGTAGCATCTGGCAGGCTTTGAGGATGTTCTCGGCCTTGGCGTTATACAGACCTATGGTCTTGATGTAGGACTTGAGCCCCTCCAGCCCCAACGCCAGGATCTGCGCCGGGGTGTTCGCTACCGGGTAGAGCTTGTCGGTCGCCTTGTTGACGCTGACATCTGTGGCCTGCGCCGAGAGGATCACCGCAATGAGCAGTTCAAACGGCGTGCGGTAGTTAAGCTCTGTGGTTGGCTGCGGATTGTTGGCTCGCAGCCGTTCCAGAATGGCGCGGCGTTTGTCTTTATTCATCAGCGATCCATATTCCTCACAGCGTGGTCATCCGGGCTCGTTCAACCTGGGGCTTGAGCACAGTCTTGCGGCGTGACAGACGCGCATCGATCAGATTCTTGATGGCGATGATGAAGCCCAAAGCCAGGAATGCTCCTGGGGGCAGGATGGCGAGCAAAAATCCGGCGTCGGCCTGGAATAGAACGATTTTCAACGTGGCTGCCCAGGGGCCGAGCAGCTGATCAGCCCCCGCAAACAGGGTGCCTTGGCCGAGAATTTCGCGAACTCCCCCCAAGAGCAGCAAGATCAGAGTAAAGCCCAACCCCATCATCAGCCCATCAAAGAGTGCCAGCAGCGGGGGATTACGATTGGCGAAGGCTTCGGCACGACCGATGATGATGCAGTTGGTGACGATCAGGGCGATGAAGATGCCCAGAGCCTGATAGAGCTCGAACAGATAAGCGTTCATCAGCAACTGGACGCAGGTAACCAGGGCGGCGATGATCATCACGTAGACCGGTATCCGAATTTCGTTGGGCACCCAGCTGCGTACCAGCGAGATGGCCAGATTGCTCATCATCAAGACGGCCGTGGTGGCGATACCGAGCCCCAGAGCATTGGTCGCCGAGGTCGTGACGGCCAGCGTTGGGCACAGGCCGAGGATCTGCACCAACGCCGGGTTATTTTTCCAAAGCCCCTGTTTGGCGATGTCGGCCAGCAGGCTGTGGCTCTTGAGTTCACTCATGGGGTCTCCTGACAGGCGGGAGCATTCGCCAGTTCATGCTGATGCTGGTTGAGCAATACGAGTACGTTCTTGACCCCTTTGACCACTGCCCGGGGGGTGATGGTGGCACCAGTGAAGGAGTCAAACATGCCGCCATCTTTGCGAACGGCCCAGCGCTTATCGTCGGGATCATGCAGTGATTGGCCGTTGAAACTGTCG
>JAYRLO010000005.1:0-26246 GCA_041905215.1 Aeromonadaceae bacterium | reverse complement strand
ATCGGGGAACGGTGGCTGGAGCTGGCTCCGAAATGCCGTGATGGCCTGCTGAACGGCAGGGCGTTCATCGTGGCTCAACCGGACCAGTTGCCACAGCGTACAGCTGGGGTGATTGATAATGGCCTGACGCACCGCCTCGCTCTCATGGTGGATATATTTGTCCAGTCCCGCCGAGTTTCTGAGGCGTGGCAGCGCCGCCAGTATCTGTTCGATCTCGTACTGCCGTTTTCCGGCTTCGGAACGATGGGTGATATCCCAACGGGTATTGATGATCTCCTGGATGAGCGGATCCGGATCCTGGGCCAGCGTCGCCTTGGCACTCTTGTACGCAGGGCTGCTGCGCAGCCGATCCCGCCGTGGTTGTTGTTCGGCACGTTCGGTCATGGCTTCTGCCATGGCTCGGCGCACGGCCAGCGAAGGGTCTTCAGCCAGCCGCGCGATGGCGCGCGGATTGATGCAAAAAGCGGCTAGGCGGCGGCGGATCTCGTCAGCCGGATCCTTGCTCAGATGCTGTTCGGTCCCGGCGAAGGGGTCAGCCTTGGCGAAGGGGTTGAAGGGGGCTTTGTGTTCGCGATTGCAGTGCTGTTCCAGATAGTCCAGCAGCTCCAGACGTGCCGCCAGATCGGCGTTGGTGAGCAAGACCACCATGGTCTCGTCGCTGAGACGCTCATTATTCAATAAGCTTCGCCGTGGGCTCACCTCTGGTTGCTGGGCCCAGAATAGCTGGTTTGCCACCAGCCTGGTGTGGCTGGCCGCCAGCTCACAGACCTCCAGATCGACTCTCTCTTCCCGTCGCCAGCGTTCCATCAACATCTCGAGGGCGGCGGTTACCGAAAAATGGGGTAGGGCTGTGCCGAGTATCAGGGGGTCGGCCTCTTTGGCCAGAGCCCACTGCCATGCCTCATCCAATGGAGGGGGGATGATGGCCGAAGGGTCAGGCAATTTGCGCGCGACCAGTGACTGGCGCCTCTCCAGCGGGAGATGGCGATAGAAGGCAGCATAGTGCAGCGCCGAGTAGATCCGCGTTAGCCAGAGTTCCTGAATGCTGGCAAACGGGCTCAGCCTCAATTGCCGTAATACCTCGATCTGTTCGGCTTTCGCGGCCACCACTTGTTGCACCGCTTCGCTGGGATCGGCTGCGAACCGTAACAGCAGCGACTGCTCCTTGCTCATTTCCGCAATCTTCACCCGGACGACCGGGCTCTCGTCGTCGGCGCAGGCGGTGAGCCAGTCGATGCGTGCCGCGCCATCCAGATCCCACGCGCGGTGACACATGGCACTGGACCGAACCTCGGGGTCACTGTCCTTGAGCAGCAACTGGCGGGTCGCTTCATCGGTATAGCTGTTGCTGGCCACGGCGGCCCGGATCTGCGGATTGCTCTCTTGTGCCAGCTCGGCCAGCAGTTCTGGCCGTTCCAGGTGGGCAACGAGCTGGATCCGTTCCTCCAGCGAGGCCTCTCCTAGCTGGTTAGCCGCCAATTCAGGGCGCAAATGCAGCAGGGTTTGCCGTACTCCTTCATCCTCATCGCCCAATAGCTGCTGCTGGATCTCGGCGGGACAGGTGAGATTCCGCGCCAGAATATCTCGCACCTCCTCAAAGGGGGAGCGAGTCAGTTGCCACAGCATGAAGAGGGTGAGATCGGGGCGGGTGGCGATGCGCTTTTGCTGATGCACGGTGAGCCGCAGCAGTCGTGGTTGCACATCCGCCAGTGATGCCGTGGCCGCGCCCAAGGCTCGCAGGCGGTTACTCTCCTTGTCGGCATGCTGACTGAGATAGCGGCTGACCATGCCGGGGGCGTTCGCCGAGGTCAGCCACTTGTCGATCTTCCACTGCTCGAAGCCATAGGATTTCAGGCTGGTCGGGTTTTCCAGTAGTTGCAGGGCGTACTGGGTATTTTGAGCAATCTGATCGGGCAAGTAGCACATCAGCAGGGGCCAGAAGCGCTCGGGGCAATTGCTATGCAGGGCGGCGGCCTTCTGCACACACAACGGCATGTTGTTTTCACACAACAGACGCGAGAACTTGCTGGCTTTGGTCTTCGGATCGAGGGCCAGGGCCAGATCGGCGTACCAGTCGCACTCGCGTGCCTTGCCACTGTCGAGGATGGCCTGCCATACCGTGCGGGCGTTGGTTTGGTTGGCTATGGCTAGTTGTGATGGCACATCGCCCAGTTGAACCAGCTCGAGCTGTTGGGCCTCGCTGAGGGCGGGATTATGCGCCAGGGCAAACCAGAGCGCCGGATTGCCAGAGGCCAGGTGGGCGGCCAGGAGATCGGCGGGGGTGTGCGGGTTGAAGGCGGTGCTTTCGCGTACCCAAGGGACGGCGTCGGCGGCCAGCTGGCGCAATGTTTCGGCCCCCGTATCCGGGTGCAGACCAATCTGGTAGCGAACCGATGGATCTGGATGGCAGGCCAGGGCGTGCAGCGTGGCGGGATCCCGTTGCGTATCGTGCCAGCTGTAGACATCCTGGCTGTCGGCCACAAGTTCCGGTGGTAGCGAGTGTTCCATCTCTTCTGTGCCTCTTCCATAAGAGTGGGCCGTTCTGGCTCCTATTGAGGCATCATAACCCGCTCAGTTTCTCGGCGGATAGTGCTAGGGGGGCGGAAAGTGACTCGCGGCAAGTAAAAGAGGGCGGCACCCGATCCGGCTACCGCGGGAAGATTCTAGGGGTTGGCATGGCTCGCGAACGCAGATTGAGGTGTGGTGGCGTTCGTTGTCAGCTGGGTGTGACGGGGCAGTACTGGCGGTTAATCGGCGAATTCCAGTTCGCTGTTGACGACGTGGCCGGATTCCAGCGTCACCTTGCAGCCGTAGCGGCCAAAGGTGCGTCGTTCGACAAGATTGTGCACACCGTAATCCTTCGCCGCCTGGCTCAGGCCATGGGTCGCGGCAAACTGGTTGAGTTCGCTGAAAGAGAGGCCAGGGGTGATCTCGCTACACAGAGCCGCCACCCGTTGCCCGGCCGTCGTGAAGCCATAGCCACAATAGGTGACCGCCGCCAGCAACCCGACACAGCCGATCAGGTTGAGTAGTTTGCGTATCAGGGACATATCCTTCCTCATCATGTGGTCTGTGATTCATGGAGTGGTATTTAGCCTGTTGGCGATGTGATGACAATAAAAAACGCAGCGGGAGGCTGCGTTTTTTTATTCGCGGGGCATGGGAGTTATAAATTCTTGCGGCAACTCTTGAACAGATCCAGATCCGGTTGATAGACGCTGGTCTGGATATCCAGAATGCCGAGCACTGAGTGGAACAGATTGTCTTGGCTGGCCGGCTGTTGGGCGCGTTGCCGCAGGCAGTTCAGATCCAGCTTGCTCTGGGCGGCAAAGCCGTCGGAAATCCACTGCACCATGGGGATATGGGTCTGGGTCTCGGGGGCGAAGGCGTAGGGGGCACCATGCAGGTAGAGGTTGTTCTCGCCCAGGGATTCGCCGTGGTCAGACATATACCACATGGCCGTGTTGTAGTGGTTCTGTTGCCGTTTGAGCTGGTCAATCACCCGGGCCAGAAAGTGGTCTGTGTAGAGGATTGTATTGTCATAGGCGTTGGCGATGGCCTCCTGACTGCACTCCTGAAGCTTATTGGTCTGGCAGACCGGGCTGAATTTGGCAAACTCCTGCGGGTAGCGCTGGTAGTAGGCCGGGCCATGGCTCCCCTTCTGGTGCAGCACCAGCAGCAGATCACCCTTGTGACTCATCAATTGTTTGCCGAGACCTTCGAGCATGATTTCATCAAAACACTCGCCATCGTGACACCAGCTCGGATCTTTTTGCTGGCTTAAATCCTCATACTGCACCCGGTCACAGGCCCCCTTGCAGCCGGAGTTGTTATCCTTCCAGAGCACTGGGATACCGACCCGTTGCACCACATCCAGCAGACTCTCCTTGTGCTGGCTGCTCTTGTACTCCTGGCGCGCCATCGGCGAGAACATGCAGGGTACCGAGATGGCGGTGGCGGTGCCGCAGGAGGTGGCTTGCGGGTAGTTGATGACGTCCAGCTTGGCCAATTGCGGCGTAGTTTGGCGGGCATAACCATCCAGGCCGAAGTTGGCGGCGCGAGCGGTTTCGCCAACCACGATGACCAGCAGGGTTGGTTTGTCCTGGGGGTGGTCTAAGACCCGTTTGGCATCGAGACCGACCGGCTCGAGTTTGGTCGGTTTTAAAAACCAGTGGTGATGAATGTAGTCCCCGGTGCCATAGATGAAGTTGGCTGGGGTGAAGAGGCGACGAACCTCTCCCTTGTTGCGGAAGAAGGAGGCGTAATCCTGGTAGAAGAACCAGGCGTTGGTGGCTATGACCGCCAGGGCCAGTGCCATCACGCCCAGTTTTCGGCCAAGTGCTCCCTTCCAGTTGCCGTAGCGGATCTCGGTGCGCCACAACAGAATGCTGGGCAACACGCCCAGTACCAGCAGATAGGTGATGAGTTTCAGATTCACCAGTTCGAAGGCTTCGGCTGGGTTGGTTTCAAAGACGTTCTGCAACATGTCCCGATCGATCAGGATGCCGTAGCCATTCATGAAATAGGCGGCCGCCGCATGACACAACAGCAGCAGCGTCAACATCGGGCGAAACAGGTAGGGCAACGCGATCAGGTTTAGCAGGAAGAACATCAGGCTCAAGGTCACGCCGAACAGGGAAAATAGCATCAGTAGATTCTCGCCGTTGAGCGGAGTGAAAAAGGCTAGGCTCTGTGACCAGAACTGCTGATTACCGGAGAGAACGAAGAACAGGGCGGCGAGCAGGCTCAGGGGTATAGCACCGATAGAGAAGCGTAGTTTCATGGTGGTTTCAGGACTCTGTCATGGAATGTGGTCGCTGGAATGGCGATCCGCACAGGGTTTAAACGCGCTAATCGAGCTGATTCTAGGCGACATTCACCGAACAGTATCGTCGTAATCTTAATTTCACCTTAAGGCGCGCCAGCGAAGGCGATGAATGGTGTGATTATTCCGAGGATTGATAGCCTGCTTAATTAGGCTAATCATTTAACCTTTGTTCCGTTTTTTGTTGTCTAGCCCTGCGAAAGGCATGGTTTTTTCGCATCAAAACTTCCGTTCGAAGTTTTATTCGCTACCATTCGAAGCTGTGATCCGCGCCTCAGCCTGATGTTTCCGCGATTGTTTTCCCGAATTGGTTCGCGTAAATAAGCACAAGGTTAAACATTTAACCTTTGTTTGGACAAGATAACCATCAGGATGGAATCATGACAACTCGCTTGCACATTTACTTTGCCAAGCCGGTCAATCGACTGGCGCTGGCTATCTCTTTGGCGCTGGCGCTCACCGCTTGTAACAGCGACAGCACATCGACCGAGAAACCGACAACTCCGGAAACCCCAACCACACCGGAAACGCCAACTACACCGGAAACACCTGGTGAATCGACCTGTGTGGCCAATCCCATGGGCGAAACGGCGCTCTATCTCCGTGGTGGCATGAACAGCTGGAATGCGGCCGAAGAGTACAAATTCAATTATGTCTGCGACCACTTCGAGCTGGTGACCGAAACCGATGGCGACCAGTCGTTCAAGATTGCCGATGCCGGCTGGTCGGCAGCTTCGGATTTTGGTGGCGCAAGCAGCAGTCAGGTGGTGGCGGATACCCCGCTGCCGCTGGCCCTGCAGGGCAGTAACCTCAGCTTCACCTTCTCCGGGGTGAACAAGCTGGTATTGGACGTCTCCAAGTCGGCCACTGAGCCGACCCTCACCATCTACCAGTGCCCGGATAACCCACTGGGTGAGACCGCTCTCTATCTGCGCGGTGGCATGAATAGCTGGACAGCCGTCTCCGACTATCTGTTCACCTACAGTTGCGATGCCTTCTATCTGAACGTCAACGAAACCGGAGAGTACGAGTTCAAGCTGGCGGATTCTGGCTGGAGTGCGGCTAGCAGCTTCGGCGCTGCCGACGGCACCGCGAATACCCTGACCCACGGCACGCCGTTGGCTATCACCAGCGATGCCATTCTTGGTGCTAGTACCGGCAATCTGAAGTTCAACTTCACCGGTGCCCATACCGCCAAGTTGACCCTGGATGCCGATGCCAGCAACCCGAAACTGACCATCGGCGATCAGACCTTTGTTGGCTCCGGCAAGGCGCAGGTCACGGATCCGGTGGCGCTGAGCGTGAGCTTCGACTCCCGCAATAGCAACTTCAAGCAGCCGTTTGGTGCCGTCACCGAAGGCCAGACCATCGACTACGCGCTGACCGCACTGCCGGGCATCGACAGTGTCAATCTGGTGATTGATAACCGGACGCTGGAAGGCAATCAGGATGTGCTCGAGTACAGTGAGCTGACCCGGGTGCCGTTGAGTAAAACTGTGGTGGAGGGCTCCGAGCGCTGGAGCGGCAGCTACACCTTCCCGACCAAGGGGGTGTTCGGCTACTACTTCGAAGTCACGATCGGCGATCAGGTCTACGTCTATGAAAACAACAAGGAGACCGTCTACTGGACGACCGAGAAGGGCTCTGCTGGACCGGGCCTCGTCGCCTTCAAGCCGCAGGACAGCAGCCAGATCCGTCGTTATCGCCAGACCGTGTACCTGAGCGATTTTGCGGTGCCGGATTGGGCCAAGGATGCGGTCTATTACTACATCTTCCCGGAACGTTTCCGCAATGGCGATACCGCCAACGATCCGAAGCCAGGTACCGATACCTATCTGGATCAGGCCGTCGAGTTCCATAACAACTGGAATGACAAGCCGTATGTGCCAGGTGAGAACGATGGCAACAGCGGCGACGATGCGGTCTACAACAACGACTTCTTCGGTGGCGACCTGGCTGGCATCATCGAGAAGCTCGACTATCTGGTTGATCTGGGGGTCAACACCCTCTACATCAACCCGATCTTCGAAGCGCCCAGCAACCACAAGTACGACACCGCCGACTACATGAAGGTCGACAATAACTTTGGTGACAATGCGCTGTTTGCCAAGCTGACGGCGGAGGCCAAGGCCCGCGGTATCCGCGTGATCCTGGATACCTCGTTGAATCATACCGGTAGCGATTCCGCCTACTTCGACCGCTATGGTAAGTATCCTGGGGTGGGAGCCTTCGAAGGCGGCAAGCCACATCCGGAATCACCCTACTACAGCTGGTACAAGTTCTTCACCGATGCCACCACGCCGGAAGGCATGTATCAGGGTTGGGTCGGTGTCTCGACACTGCCGGAGCTGGTCGAGTCGGAGAGCTGGAAGAACTTTGCCTACCGCAACGACAACTCGGTGACCAAGTACTGGCTGGATCAAGGCCTCTCTGGCTGGCGGATGGACGTTGCCCCCTGGGTCAGTGATGAGTTCTGGCGCGAATGGCGTACTGCGGTCAAGAGCAAGGATCCCAATGCGCTGACCGTGGCGGAAACCTGGTTCGATGCCTCCAAGTTCTTCCTGGGCGACGAGTTCGATTCGACCATGAACTACATCTTCCGCAATGCCGTGCTGGATTATGCAGCCGGTGGCAATGCGGCCGAGCTGTATCACAACCTGGAGCTGATGCGGGAAAACTATCCGCCGCAAGCCTTCTATGCGCTGATGAACCTGCTGTCGACCCACGATGCGGCCCGGGCCCTCTACAAGTTCGGCTACACCTCGGACACCACGGATGCGACCGTGATTGCCCAGGCCAAGCAGCGGGTCAAGCTGGCGGCTCTGTTCCAGATGAGCTATCCCGGCGCTCCGGCCATCTTCTATGGCGATGAAGTGGGTGTGACCGGTGGGGAAGACCCCTTCAACCGCGGCACCTACCCATGGGCCGACGTCGGTGGCAAGCCGGATACCGATCTGCTGGCGGCCTATAAGAGTCTGATCAAGATGCGCAAGGAGTACCCGATTCTGCGTCAGGGCACTCTGAGTGCTCCGCTGTATAGCGATGCCAACGTGGTGGTGCTGTTGCGGGAGCTGAATGGCCAGAAGGCGCTGGTGATGCTGAACAACGGCACCGCCGAGAAGAGCCTGAATCTGACGCTGCCTACCGAGCTGGCTGGCAGTTATCAGGATGTGCTGACCAGCAATGGCTTCACGGTCGAGGCCAATGGCAGCCTGACGTTGACCGTCCCGGCACTGTATGGCCGAGTCTTGATCAGCCAGTAACCCTTCTTGTTGTGTGAAACCCATTGCCCCGGTTTACCGGGGCTTTTTTTTATAGCGTTGTCCCAGTTATCTGTTGAGGATCTCTGCTACATCGACAAGGTGGCGCACGCTGACACGCCGTGAACCCATCCATGGGGGCTCCGCCGCGCCATCCCTGGCGCAGAGGGTCAGCTTAGCGCTACCTAAGTCGCTGTGATGAATCGGAACCGCTCGTTAGAGGTGTGGAGTCTGGACGAAAAGCAGACCGTTGGTGGCAGGGATGCCACCATCGAGTCTACAGGGATGTATTCACGACGAGTCTGCGCTCGTCCGGACTCCAGGCCTACATTTGAGCTGGATCTATCAACGCATAACTGGGACAGAACCTTTTTTATGGCTGTGGGTTACGCACGCAGTCGTGGTGGGAATCAGCGAGGCTCTATGGGCCGAGGGCCCGTGGTGTCACCCGGAATCAGACTGGCTGGAGCCAGTTCGATACCGAGTCCCTGAAGCAGGCGGACCACCTGGTAACCACGACCGTAGACATCCTGTCCGACTGTGGTCAGACGCAGCGGCAGATAGTTGAGGATATGCAGGTTGTCGATCCCCAGCAGCGATACCTGCTGCGGTATGCTGTAGTCGGTTTGGAGAAGTAGCAGCTTGAAGCAACCGATGGCCAGAATGTCGGCCATCGCTAGGATGGCCGTAGCCCCCTGTTGCAACTGTGCCAGGAGCTGTTGTTCGATCTGGCTGACACCAGCCAGGGTCACATCGGTCTCGATGAGCCAATCACTATCGAGAGTCAGACCATGGCGGCTCAGGGCGCGGCGCACACCATTTAGTCGCTCGCGGTGGACGGACGAGGCATCGAGAGTGCCGAACAACAGTACCAGGCGGCGGTGGCCGAGACTCAGCAGATGTTCGGCGGCCAATTCACCGAGTTGGGCATCATCAATGCTGTAGTCATGAAAGCGCGACATCGGGTGATGATTGAAATAGTCACGATCATCGATGAGGGCAACGGGCGCTTCCCACGTCTCCAGAGCCTGCAGCACCGCATCCTCATGTTTACCCAAGACCAAGACGCCGCTCGGTGTCGGGCCATTGAGCAGATGGCGAATGTCTTCGACTCGTTCGATGCGTTGCAGCGATGGCTGCAGCTTGGCATCGCAGGCGGCATGTTCGACACCGGCCAGCAGCTCGTTGAAGAAGGGGTAATCCATCAGGATGCCGCGCAGATCCGGAGCCATGCTCTGCCCTGGTAGCAACACCAGCAGGGTTCGGGAGGCTCCCCGGATCTGGCTGGCGCTCGGATGCAAGCGGTAGCCCAATTGCTGGGCCACGGCCTGCACGCGCTGACGGGTCTCTTGCGAAACCTTCCCCGGTTTGTCGTTCAGCACATAGGAGGCGGTGGCAATGGAGACTCCGGCTTCCCGTGCGACATCCCGGATGGTCAGCTTGCTCATGGCGGGAACTCCTCGCTAGTTAGGGCTGTGCCTGGCGCAGCCACTGGGCGACGCGCTTGGCAAAGTAGGTGAGTATGCCATCAGCACCGGCTCGTTTGAAACAGATCAGCGACTCCAGGATGGTTTCCCGCTCCTTGAGCCAGCCATTCTGGATGGCGGCCATGTGCATGGCGTACTCGCCGCTGACCTGATAGGCGAAGGTGGGGACACCGAACTGATCCTTGACCCGGCGCACCACATCCAGATAGGGCATGCCCGGCTTGACCATCACCATGTCGGCTCCTTCGGCGATATCCTGGCCGACCTCGTGCAACGCCTCGTCGCCGTTGGCCGGATCCATCTGGTAGGTCTCTTTGCTGCTCTTGCCCAGGTTGGTCGCCGAGCCGACCGCGTCGCGGAACGGGCCATAGTAGTGGGAGGCGTACTTGGCTGAGTAGGCCATGATCTGGGTGTCGACGAAGCCGTTGGCCTCCAACGCCTGACGAATGGCGCCGATGCGACCATCCATCATGTCGGAGGGGGCCACCACATCGGCACCGGCCCGGGCCTGGCAGAGCGCCTGGCGTACCAGCGCCTGGGTGGTGATGTCGTTCAGCACATAGCCGTGCTCGTCGATGATGCCATCCTGACCATGGGTGGTGTAGGGGTCGAGGGCCACATCGGTGATGATGCCCAGCTGCGGATGAGCCGCCTTCAGGGCGCGCACGACGCGAGGCACCAGACCTTCATCATCCCAGGCTGCCTCGGCATCCAGACTCTTCTGCGCTTGGTCGACCACCGGGAACAGGGCGATGGCGGGGATGCCCAGCACCACCAGCTCGGCGGCCTCCTGCAGCAGCAGATCCAGGCTCAACCGTTCGATCCCCGGCATGCTGGCCACCGCCTCGCGGCGATTCTCCCCCTCCAACACGAAGACCGGATAGATGAGATCGTCGACGGTCAGGACATTTTCCCGCACCAGGCGACGGCTGAAGTCATGCTTGCGCAGGCGGCGTGGACGACGGGCGGGAAAGGCGGCGCTAATAAACTGGGTCATGGTGTTACCTCATCAAGGCGAAAGAAGGCACGACTAGTGGCGCGGGTGTGATGGAGCAGCTGCTCCACCGGCTCCCCGCGCAGGTCGGCGATGGTGGCGGCGATATGGGCCAGGAAGGCGGGTTCATTGCGGCGGGACTTGGGCTTGGGGCTCAGATCCCGCGGCAACAGGTAGGGGGCATCGGTCTCGATCATCAGGCGTCCGGCCGGGATCCGTGGCACCAGGGCGCGCAGCTCCTCGCCACGCCGCTCATCGCAGACCCAGCCGGTGATGCCGATATGCAGCCCCAGGGCTAGACACTCGGCCAGCTCGTCGCCGTTGCCGGTGAAGCAGTGCAGTACGGCGGCGGGTAGCCGCGGCAGCCAGGGTTCGAGCAGGGCCACGAAACGGGCGTGGGCATCGCGACAGTGCATGAATACCGGCAGTTGCAGCTCGGCAGCCAGCGCCAGTTGGGCGCTGAAGGCGGCCTCCTGGGCCGGGCGCGGCGAGAAGTCGCGGTTGAAGTCGAGGCCGCACTCACCGATGGCCACCACCTGGGGCAGCCTGGCTAGCTGACGCAGGGCGTCGGCACTGTGCTCATCCCAGTGGCGGGCGTCGTGGGGGTGAACCCCGGCGGTGCTGAAGGCATAACCCGGCCAGCGTTGGGCCAGCTCGGCGGCGGCACGGCTTTCGGTCAGATCAGTGCCGGTCAGGATCAGCGCCTCGACTCCAGCGTCGCGCGCACGCTGCACCACGGCCTCGCGGTCGGCATCAAATTGCGGGTTGCTCAGGTTCAGGCCGATGTCAATCATGGGGCTTGGTTTCTTCCGTGGAGGATGGGGCTGTGGGGTGCTTCTTTCGGTAGAAGCGGCCCATCACCAATCCCAGCTCGAACAGCAGGCAGATGGGCACGGCCAGCAGGGTCTGGGAGATGACATCGGGCGGCGTCAGGAACATGGCCACCACGAAGGCGCCGACGATGAAGTAGGGGCGTTTGAGCGCCAGCGCCTCGGGGCTGGTGATGCCGCTCCAGCAGAGCAGGCAGACCGCGACCGGCACCTCGAAGGCCAGGCCGAAGGCGAAGAACATCCCCATGATGAAGCTCAGGTAGCTGGCGATGTCGGTGGCCATGGTGACCCCATCTGGGGTGGTGCTGGTGAAGAAGCTGAACAGCATCGGGAAGACGACGAAGTAGGCGAAGAGGATGCCGAGGTAGTAGAGCGCCGTGCTGGCGACGACCAGCGGCAGCACCAGCTTGCGTTCATGCTGGTAGAGCCCGGGGGCGACGAAGGCCCAGATCTGGTAGAGCACATAGGGGATGGCCAGAAACAGCGAGACGTAGAGCGTCAGCTTCATCGGAATGATGAAGGGGGTGGTCACATCGGTGGCGATCATCTGGCTGCCCTGAGGCATGCTCTGCAGCAGCGGCAGAGCCAACAGGTGGTAGATGTCGTTGGCAAAGTAGAGCAGGGCGAGAAACAGCAGGCCGACGGCCCCCAGCGCCCGCAACAGGCGGCGGCGCAACTCGAGCAGGTGGCTGATCAGCGGCTGTTGATTGGTGGTCATGGCTTGTCTGCCGTGCCGGATGGGCTCTCGGCGCGTGCGCCAGGAACGGTTTGCTCTTCGGTGTCAGGCGTGGCGCGCTGCGGCGAGCAAGCCTTCAGCTGTTCGATGGCACTCTGGATATCCACAGTGCTCTGCATCTCGACGGCGGCCTGGGTGGGGGGCGCCTCTACCGCTGGCGGTGTTTCGGTGGGCGGTGTCTGGGGCATCAACTCCTGCTTGAGCTTGTCGAGCGCCAGCTCCTGCTCGAATTCGGCCTTTACCGCGTTGAGCATGGAGCGGGCGGCGCCGAGCCAGTGGGCGACGCTGCGTACCGCCACCGGCATGCGCTCGGGCCCCAGCACGATCAATGCCACCACGGCGCAGAGCACCAGCTCCCAGAAGCCGACATCGAACATGGCTTATTTGTCCTGCGTGGTGTCGCTGCGCTTGTCTTGAGGCTCGGCGTGAAATTGGGCATCGGCCAGTTTTTCCGGTTCTGGCTGTTTCTCCAGATCGCTCGGCTGGCTGGCGGGCGGCGTGGACTTGGGCTCTTCATGCAGCGCCTTCTTAAAATCACGCAAGGCACTGCCCAGGTCGCCACCGATATTGCGCAGTTTCTTGGTGCCGAACAGGATCAGCACGATGAAGGCGATGAGCAGAAGTTCGGTAATGCTAAAGTGCATGGTTCACCTCGTGTGGATAGATTCAGGCCGCTGCTAGTTGGGCGAGCGGCTCATCTTGCGCCAGCCGACGAGCCAGCAGAGTGCTGCCGCCACTATGCCGCATAGTCCGAGATTGTGGAACTGGCTTTCGAGCAACAGGCTGCCGCCAATCAGCAGAGCGCCACCGATGCCGAGCAGGAAGCGGGCTTGCCCCTGGCCTCGGTGCTGCTGTTGAAACTGCCGATAGAGGCGGTCGAACTGGTGCTGTTGACGCTGCGACTGCTGCAGCGCGTCGTAGACCAGATCCGGCAGCTGAGGCAGCTTCTCCAGCCAGAAGGGGGCATTCTCCTGCAGGGCACGCCAGGCGGCTTGCGGCCCGATCTGTTGGCGCATCCAGCGTTCGAGAAACGGCTTGGCGGTCTGCCACAGATCGAGTTGCGGGTAGAGCTGCCGGCCCAGCCCTTCGACATACAATAGGGTCTTCTGTAGCAACACCAGCTGCGGTTGCACCTGCATGTTGAAGCGGCGGGCGGTGTTGAACAGATTGAGCAACACCTGGCCGAAGGAGATCTCGGCCAGCGGCTTGGCGAAGATGGGTTCCAGCACGGTACGCAGGGCCGACTCGAACTCCTCGACCTTGGTATCGGGCGGAACCCAGCCCGATTGCACATGCAGTTCGGCGACGCGGCGATAGTCCCGGTTGAAGAAGGCGAGGAAATTCTCGGCCAGGTAGCGCTTGTCATCGCGGTTGAGGGTGCCGACGATGCCGCAATCGATGCCGATCCATTGCGGGTCTTCCGGATGGTCGTAGGAGACGAAGACGTTGCCCGGGTGCATGTCGGCGTGGAAGAAGCTGTCGCGGAACACCTGGGTGAAGAAGACCTCGACGCCCCGCTCGGCCAGCAGCTTGAGGTTGGTGCCGTGGGCCTCCAGCGCGGCGCGATCGGAGACCGGGATGCCATAGATGCGCTCCATCACCAGCACACTCTCCCGACACAGATCGGTATGCACCAGCGGCACATAGAGCATGGGGGAGTTTTCAAAGTTGCGACGCAGCTGGATGGCGTTGGCGGCCTCGCTCATCAGATTGAGTTCATCGAGCAGGGTCTTGCGGTACTCCTGAACCACCTCGAGGGGACGCAGGCGGTTGTGCGGAATGAGCCAGGCGACGAGGCGGGCCAGCGCCTCGAGCAGGCGCAGGTCGGCATCGATGACCGGACGGATATCCGGGCGGATGACTTTCAAGACCACTTCTTCGCCGCTGCTCTTGAGGCGCGCGGTATGCACCTGAGCCACGGAGGCCGAGGCCAGCGGCCTCTCATCGAACGCATCGAACAGCGCCTCGATGGGCTGCTTCAGGCTCTGTTCGATGAGTTGGCGAGCCTGGCTGCCGGGGAAGGGGGGAACCCGATCCTGCAGCAGCGCCAGTTCGCCCGCCAGATCGGGCGGCAGCAGATCGCGGCGGGTGGAGAGCATCTGGCCAAACTTGATGAACACCGGACCGAGGGATTCGAAGGCCAGGCGTAACCGTTGACCGCGAGGCGCCTGACGATGGCGGTTGCGCAACCAGAACAGGCTGTGGCGGCACAGGCGCACCGGCCAGGGTTGCCAGGCTCGTGGCAGCAGCTCATCGAGGCCATGCTGTAACAGCACGGCCCCTATGTGGTAGAGGCGTCGCACTTCACGAATTCTCATGGCTCTATCCTGTGGATCAGCTTCTCGAGGCGCAGTGCCGTGGCATCGAAGCGGCGCTTGAGCTCATCGACGTCGTCGCAGAAACAGGCGACCTCCAGAGGGCCGGGAGCCAGGCGCAGCTCTTCGGTCAGGTACTCGGCCAGATCCCGGCGCAGGAGTTCCCCCTGCTGCTGAATGCCATGTCGCAACTGCTGGGCTCCGCGGCAGAGGGTGTGGGCGACCACATCCCCGGTATGGCGGGCCAGTTGTCCCTCCCAATCGATCTGCAGTTCGGAGAAGAGCTGGGCGACTTGGTTGCACACCGAGGTATCGCCAGTCAGGTCCATCTTACCTTCGCGGATCAGCGGGGTGAGCTGGTTTGGGTCGCGCAGACGAGGCAGGGCACTCAGCGCCAGGCTGATGGTCGCATCTGGTTGCCCCTCATAACGGGTCAGCAGATCGACCCGGCTCGGCGAGAAGACCAGCCAGAGCGGTTTGAGTTCTCGCAGTTCGAGTTGCAACACCTTGCCGTGCAGCGGCTGGCGACGCCGTGCACTCTGTTCGTCCAGCGCCAGCAGCTGGTTCAGTGCCGTTTCCAGCGTGGCGGCGAGCAGAATTTCCAGTGGGATCGGCAGCGGCATTGCGGCTCCTGAATCTTAGAATTTGTAGCCCCGGTGCAATGCAACCACGCCTTGCGTCAGGTTGAAGTAATCCACTGACTCGAAGCCAACGGTCTCCATCATCCCCTTCAGCGTATCCTGGTCGGGATGCATGCGGATCGATTCGGCCAAATATTGGTAGCTATCGCTGTCGCGGGTGACCAGCTTGCCCATCTTCGGCAGTATGTGGAACGAGTAGAGGTCATACAGCTTGGCCATCAGCTCGCTGGTCGGCTTGGAGAACTCCAGCACCAGCAGACGTCCGCCCGGCTTCAGTACCCGGAACATGGAGGCCAGCGCCTTCTCCTTGTCGGTGACGTTGCGCAGCCCGAAACCTATGGTGATGAGATCAAAATGGTTGTCCGGGAAGGGCAGCGCCTCGGCATTGGCCTGCACATAACGAATGTTATCGACCAGCCCCTGATTGCGCAGCTTGTCACGTCCCACTTTCAGCATGGAGTCATTGATATCCGCCAGCACCACTTCGCCCCGTTCCCCGACGATGCGCGAGAAGCGGGCGGTCAGATCACCGGTGCCACCTGCCAGATCCAGTACCTTCTGGCCGGGGCGGATCCCTGCGCAGTCGATGGCAAAGCGTTTCCATAACCGGTGGATGCCGAAGGACATCAGGTCATTCATCAGATCATACTTGGCGGCGACCGAGTGAAAGACTCCGGCCACCAGCTCTTCTTTTTCGTGTGCGGCGACAGTCTTGTAGCCGAAGTGGGTTGTTGCGTCACTCATCCCTAGGTCCATCATCTCATCCTAAAAAAGCAGGCGCAGTGTACCGCAATTTGGGCAAGAGTTCAGGGGATGAGGCGTGCGGGAATGGATAAAAAGCAAATCAGATGCATCAAGCGTCAGCCAGCGGATTCGCGCTCGGCTCTTGAACATGAATGTGGAAGCGAGCCAGCAGTTGGCGATCCCGGGGATCCAGTCCCTGAGCCAGTTCTGTGTACCACTTCTCGGCTCGCTCCTCGCCCTGACTGGCCAGCACGCGAGATGCCACAGTCAGCAACTGGGGGAGCGAGGGCTGTATCGACAAGATGGACGAGTTGTCGGGAGTGGTTGGCTGATGCCGATAGTTGTCGAGCAACAGCTCCAGCTGCTGCAGGGCTTGTTCGTGCTCCTCCTGGGCATAGAGGGCATTGCAGAAATTCATCCGCATGTAGGGCACGCTGTAGTGGCAGGGCATGTGTTGATCGCAGCACAGATGGAGAGCTTGTTCGTAAGCGTACTGGCTATTGGCAAAGTCTTCGGCCTGGGTCGAAGCCGTCGCCAGGTTGAACCAGGCATCCGGGGTGTTTTCTTGCTCGGCAATAAAGCGGAAATAGCAGATGGCCTCGGCGCTGTGACGACGATTCAGATGGGCATGGCCCAGGATCTTGCAGGCTTCAAGGACTTCGCTCGGGCTTCCCTTCTCCAGCAAAACTCCCGCTGCACTCACGACGGAGTCGAGGCGGTTGTCTTGCAGCTCACGCCACAGGCCATGAAATAGCAACACCTCCCGTTCCGTATCCTTGGGG
The DNA here is from genome assembly GCA_041905215.1 of Aeromonadaceae bacterium. Taxonomy (GTDB): domain Bacteria; phylum Pseudomonadota; class Gammaproteobacteria; order Enterobacterales; family Aeromonadaceae; genus Pseudaeromonas. The sequence goes on along the minus strand of JAYRLO010000005.1, from coordinate 9,632 downwards.
CGCGGCTTTTTTCGCGCCTTCTCGCGAGACTGGGCCTGTTGCCACCTTTCCCTGATCCACTGCAGCATACGCCCTCTACCTGTTTAAACTGATCGGCAGCATAGTTCCCTAATGCCGTGCTGTTACCGAATGATGCACAGATTAACCGTGCTCGGTGCGTAGACTCGATTCCATTTTTTACAAAATGCCGGATTTTGCAGGTAGTAACTACAGGTTTTTTGCGCTGGATCCTAATTTTAGCGAACCAAATGAGCCCTTTTTGACTGGTTCTGCTTTCGGCTTGTGCCGACTGGCGAGATCACCGATGATAATTTCCTCAGATCCATACCCATTTTTCTAGCGGATTGGCGCTTCTTGTGACCTCTTATGCCTCGTAAAGAACAGATGAATGCCCAGGATTGCGTGTGCCACGAATGCGACCTGCTGGTGGCTGTGCCGCCTCTGCGCGAAGGCGAGCAGGCGCTCTGCCCACGGTGTGACCATGTATTGGTGCATATCGCCAACAACCCCCGTCAAGGGCCGCTGGTGTTTGTGCTCTCCAGCATCATCATGTTGGCGTGTGCCAATCTGTTGCCGTTTCTGGCGATCAATGCCAAGGGGATGATGAATAGCATGAGCCTGTTTCAGGCGGCGTCCGTGCTCTTCAGTGAGGATTACCGAGTTCTCTCGGTTGTGGTCTTTCTCTGCATGCAATTACTACCGCTCTCCTGCCTGTTATTGACCGGCTATCTCTATCTGGGATTGCACCTCAAACGGGGGGCTCCGCCGCTGGGTGTCATGGTATGCCGCTGGCTCTTTCTATTGCTGCCCTGGAGCATGGTGGAGGTCTTTCTGGTCGGTGTGCTGGTCAGTCTCATCAAGATCGCCTCGCTGGCCGACGTGTCGATCGGTTATGGCTTCTGGTGTTTCTGTGCCTTCTGCCTGATGTATCTCAAGTGCATGCTCTATCTGGATCGGAACTGGTTGTGGACCAAGATTGCAGGCCCCATGCCGGAGATGCCGCTGCTGCATGAGGGTGCCCAGGCCCGAGAGCAGGGAGTCACCCTCTGTCATGGCTGTCATGGCATCCTCTCGTTGGAGGCCGACTGGTGCCCTCGGTGCCACAGCCGGGTGCATGCTCGGATCCCCCACAGCCTCGAGTATTGTGTTGCGCTGCTGATCACCGCCTGCATCCTCTATATCCCGGCCAATCTGCTGCCGATCATGGAGACCGAGAGTCTGGGCCGCACCATCTACTCGACGATTCTCGGTGGCGTGGTCTTGTTGTGGAACATGGGCTCTTATCCGGTCGCCATGGTCATCTTCATCGCCAGCGTCCTGGTGCCTATCGCCAAGATCCTCTCGTTGTTCTGGCTTTGCTATACCGTCAGTCGCGGGGACATCCACCACAAGCGGGGACGTACCCGGCTCTATCGTCTGACCGAATTCGTCGGACGTTGGTCCATGGTGGACGTCTTTGTTGTGGCGGTGCTGGCTGCGCTGATCCGGATGGGCAAGATCATGTCTATCTATCCGGGGATCGCGGCAATGGCCTTTGCGGGCGTGGTGGTTGTCACCATGATTGCCGCCATGCTGTTCGATCCGCGCCTGATCTGGGATCGCGGGATCGTGAAGAACGGTTGACCTTGCCGACAGGACAAAACGCCGTATAATGCGCCCCCTTATCGGTTGGCGGTCGAGGATCCTCGTTGGATCCTGGGCGTCGCGCCAACCGTTGCTGCTGCCACATGGGTTCCCTCACCCCGTCTGGCAGAGACTAACTCTCAAAAAGGAAACACAATGTTATTGTCATCTGCGCACTATCAGGCGGCGCTTGTACGCCTGTCGTTGTTTCATGTCGCCATCATAGCGGCGAGTAATTATCTGGTTCAGTTGCCGATGGATCTGTTTGGCCTGCATACCACCTGGGGGGCCTTCACCTTTCCGTTTATTTTTCTGGCGACCGACCTGACGGTGCGGATCTTCGGTGCCGAACTGGCCCGCCGCATCATTGGGGTGGTGATGATGCCGGCCCTGCTGGTCTCTTATCTGCTGGGCGTGCTGTTTTTTGAAGGGCAATATCAGGGGGCCGGGCAACTGGTGCAGTTCAACCTGTTTGTGGCGCGCATCGCCTGCGGCAGCTTCATGGCCTATCTGCTCGGCCAGATCCTGGATGTGTCAGTATTCAACCGCTTGCGTCAGCTGCGCTGGTGGTGGGTTGCCCCGGTGGCCTCGACCGTGGTGGGTAATCTGCTGGATACCATGGCGTTCTTCTCCATCGCCTTCTGGCGCAGTCCGGATCTCTTCATGGCGGAGCACTGGGTCGAGATCGCCTGTGTCGACTATGGGGTGAAGCTGCTGATCAGCATTGGGCTGTTTGTACCAGCCTATGGCGTTCTATTGCGTTATTTGACCCGCAAGTTGCTGGGTTCGCAGCAGGCTAGTCTGCAGAGCCAGTTAAATTAAGCAGCATGCACCATTCTGATGGATTCAAATGACCAGTTGTACACTTTGTGATCTATCGCAATTATCGGAACGGCAAACTGCGGAAAATAGTCGCCTTGCCGTTCTGCTCCGCCATTCATGTGCGGGTAAAGAGCCTGTTTAATCCAAGACAGGCCCTCTATGGATAATCTTTTCCACATTGAGCTAGATCAGGATCTTGGCGGATCTTGGATCCTTGTTTATATAACTTGATGATATGCAAAGTTAATTTTGTGTTTTTATTTTGAGTGAAAGCACAAATTTTGGATCCTGCCTTTTTCCTCAACAGAGATATCCACAGCTTGTCATTTTTATGCACAGGTTTCCCCGTGCCTCGTCAGGGGGGCTGTGGCATGCTAACCGCACTTCCGAATTCTGCAGGATCCGCTTCATGACCAGCCCAGCTCCGCTCATCCTGGTGGATGGCTCTTCTTACCTCTATCGTGCCTTTTTTGCCTCCCAGCAGGCGGATCTGCGGACAGCTGCTGGTGTACCGACCGGCGCCATTCGTCTGATGACCAACATGCTGCGCAGCCTGCTGAAACAGTACCCGGACTCCCCGGTGGCCGTGGTGTTCGACGCCAAGGGCAAGAGTTTCCGCAACGACATCTATCCGGAGTACAAGGCGAATCGGGCGGCAATGCCGGACGAGTTGCGCAGTCAGGTGGCACCAATTCACGCCATCATCCAAGCCATGGGCTTGCCGCTGCTGGTGATCGAGGGGGTCGAGGCAGACGATGTGATTGGCACCTTGGCCCGGCAGGCGACCGAGCAGCAGATCGAGATCCTGATCAGCACCGGCGATAAGGACATGGCGCAACTGGTTTCGCCCCATGTCACCCTGATCGACACCATGAAGGGGGAGGTGACGGATCGGCAAGGCGTCATCGAGCGCTTTGGCGTGCCGCCGGAGCTCATCATCGACTACTTGGCGCTGATGGGTGACTCCAGCGACAACATTCCCGGGATGGCCGGTGTCGGCCCCAAGACGGCGGTGGCCCTGCTGCAGGGGATCGGTGGCATTGAGGCGATCGCCAGCAACCTGGAGAGCGTGGCCAGCCTGGCGTTTCGTGGCAGCAAGACCTTCGCCGAGAAGTTTCGCGAGCAGGAGGCCGTGGTGCGCCTCTCTTACCAGTTGGCCACCATCAAGACCGATGTCGAGCTGACGACGACTCTGGCCGAGATCGGCAAGCCGCAGCCGGATCTATCGGCGCTGCAAGCCTTGTATCGCGAGTTTGAATTCAAGGGGCTGATCGACGAACCCGCTGCGGTGAGTATCACGACCGGGACGGCAGCGGCTCTGCCCGCGGCGCCCAGTGTGGTGAACTACCACACCCTGCTCGAAGAGAGCGAATTTGAGGCCTGGCTGCAGAAGTTACAGCAGGCCGAGCTGTTTGCCTTCGACACCGAAACCAATGGTCTCGACTACATGCAGGCGAAGATTGTCGGCGTCTCCTTTGCCGTCGATTCGGGGGAGGCGGCCTATCTGCCGTTGGCTCACGACTATCTGGGGGCTCCGGCCCAACTGGATCGTGACTGGGTGCTGTCCCGGCTCAAACCGCTGCTGGAGGATGAAAACAAGCGCAAGGTAGGACAGAACCTGAAGTTTGATCGCAACGTGCTGCGCAACCACGGCATCGAACTGCGGGGCATCGCCTTCGACACCATGCTGGAGTCCTATGTGCTGGATTCAACCGCCACCCGCCACAACATGGATGCATTGGCCGATAAATATTTGGGGGTGAAGACCATCACCTTCGAAGAGATTGCCGGCAAAGGGGTCAAGCAGCTCACCTTTAACCAGATCGAGCTGGAAAAGGCAGCGCCTTATGCCGCTGAGGATGCGGACATCACGCTGCGGTTGCATCAGGCGTTGTGGCCTCAACTGCAGGCGGTTCCCCAGTTGCAATCGGTGCTGGAGCGCATCGAATTGCCGCTGGTGCCGATCCTCGCCGACATGGAACGACAAGGGGCGCTGATCTCGGTCGGCAAGTTGGCTGAGCAGAGCCAGCAGATCGAGACCCGGCTGCAGCAACTGGAACAGCAGGCGTTCGTGATCGCAGGTCAAGAGTTCAATCTGGCCTCGACCAAGCAGCTCGGCGAGATCCTGTTTGAGAAGCTTGGCTTGCCGATACTGAAGAAGACGCCGAAGGGGGCTCCCTCCACCGCCGAAGAGGTGCTGGCCGAGTTGGCCGAAACCTATGAGCTGCCACAGCTGCTGTTGGAGCACAGAACCCTGGCCAAGCTGAAGTCGACCTATACCGATAAGCTGCCGTTGATGGTTGATGCAGGAAGTGGCCGAGTTCATACCTCCTACCATCAGGCTGTCACTGCCACCGGGCGTCTCTCCTCCAGTGAGCCCAACCTGCAAAATATCCCGATCCGCAGTGAAGAGGGGCGGCGCATTCGCCAAGCATTCATCGCTGCACCCGGTTACAAGCTAGTCGCGGCCGACTATTCGCAGATCGAGCTGCGCATCATGGCGCACCTGTCCGGGGATGTCGGTCTACTGAAGGCGTTTGCCGCTGGTCAGGACATCCACCGCGCCACGGCGGCCGAGGTGATGGGTGTTCCGGTCGAGGCGGTGACCAGTGAGCAACGACGCAATGCCAAGGCGATCAACTTCGGGTTGATCTACGGCATGAGCGCCTTTGGGCTGGCCAAGCAGCTAGGGATCTCCCGCGGGCAGGCCCAGCACTACATGGACAGCTATTTTGCCCGTTACCCCGGAGTCCTCGACTATATGGAGCGGACGCGCGCGCAGGCCGAAGAGCAGGGCTATGTCGAAACCCTGTTTGGTCGTCGCCTCTATCTGCCGGATATTCGTGCACGCAATCAAGGGGTGCGAAAAGCAGCCGAGCGGGCGGCGATCAACGCGCCCATGCAGGGCACTGCCGCCGATATCATCAAGCTGGCGATGATCAAGGTCGCCGGCTGGATTGCCGATCAGGAGGCCGACTCCATCCGCATGCTGATGCAGGTTCACGATGAACTGGTCTTCGAGGTACGGGAAGATCGGGTGGATGACTATCTGCCGACGATCCAGCGACTGATGTCAGAGGCCGCGGAGCTGGCGGTGCCGCTGGAGGTTGGCATTGGCGTCGGAGAGAATTGGGATCAGGCCCACTAGGGCTGTCCTAATTATGCGCCATCGACAAGGAAGCACACGCTGACACGCCGTGAACCCATCCATGGGGGCTCCACTGCGCCATCCCTGGCGCAGAGGGTCAGCTTAGTGCTACCTAAGTCGCTGTGATGAGTGAATTGCCATTTGGAACCGCTAGTTAGGGTAGATCTGCGGTCAGCAACGCGGTGGATCTGATAATTTGATAAATAGTTGTCTGTCGCAGGAACTATCGTGAATTTTGGTTGACTAATTTATTGCAGAAATTTGGAAACACTTTGCGGCCTCCACCTCGTGGGGGCCTTTTTTTGCGCACTATTTTTGCCCTCGCAAGGGGCCGTTCATGCTTGGTAGCAGCTGGAGCCGGCTTTTGCGACTGAGCCTGACCTGATGAAAATGTTACCAATCACGTCCTTGATTAATAGTGAGTTTTGGTGATGGAAAGCGCTATGCATCGCCAGGGGTGAGGCGTAAAGTTTTAGTCGTAGGGTACAGAGGTAAGATATTCCGTCTTACACATTTTGCTTTTAGACATAGTCAGGCTGATTGGCCGCCCCGGTGAATTTTCATCGGGGCTTTTTTATGGTCGTTATCCCCCGATCCTGATTTTGCATGACCACAGAGATAGTGCGGAATAGAGCAATTGCTTTATGTTTCTGCTGGATACTGCTATATTTGATTCGAGCACTTGGTGTAATCGACTTGCCAGAGTTTATTACCCGGGTAGTGCCTCCCCCTTTGAGAAATTCTCGCTAGACCGCTCGGTGAAAACCTGGCGGTTTTTTTATGGGCGCAAAAAAACCGCCCATGAGGGCGGTTTGGTGGTGTCGCGTCACAATGGCATCAGTCGTCAATGGATTCCGGTTCGGTGACCGCATCGGCGAAGTACCATTCGGTCAATACCTCAGCCAGTCGATCGATGCCCACCCCTTTGAGGGACGAGAAGGCTTCCACGCGCACCAGATCACCAAAGGCCACAAGATCACGGCGCACCTGCTGCACAATATTCTTGCGCGGGCCGGCGTTGAACTTGTCGGCCTTGGTCAGCAGTATCAGCACGGGCAACTCATTGCCCGCCGCCCATTCCAGCAACTGCAGGTCGGTGTCTTTGAGTGGATGGCGGATGTCCATCAGCAAAACCAGCCCTTTTAGCGACTCCCGCTTTTGCAGATACTCGGAGAGGGACTCCTGCCACTTACGCTTCATCTCTTCCGGCACCTGGGCGTAGCCATAGCCTGGCAAGTCGACGAGACGCTTGCCTGGCTCCAGCTCGAACAGATTGATGAGCTGGGTGCGCCCCGGGGTCTTACTGGTGCGGGCCAGGTTCTTCTGGTTGGTTAACGCATTGAGTGCTGAGGATTTCCCTGCATTGGAACGTCCGGCGAAAGCGACCTCGACCCCGCTGTCATCCGGGAGGTGGCGAATATCCGGGGCGCTGGTTACAAAGCGTACCTTGTTAAAGTTCAGGGTTGGCGTTTGCACGGTTGAATTCCCATTGTCAAAGAGTGGCGAGAGTCGCCGGGTGGTCCACTGCGATCGGGTGTCGCGTCATTGCGCACATAGTAGCACGAGTCAACGGGGTTGGCTTGCCGAGTGCATCCAGGAGGGGGCGAGCGGGGGCGGAGAGCCCCAGACCATGTTTTCAGGGCTCTCCGTCCTGGCCATGGGGCCAGGACGGAGGAGGGGAGGCGGATTGCGTGTCGAAAACTCAGAGCCCTAGTGAGGCCAGCAGATCATCATGATCATCGCTCGATGATGGTGCGGGAGCCGCACTGCCGTTGGAGCCGAGAGATTCGCCATTGGCTACGCTGCGTAGCAGGCTATCCGGATCGACATCTTCGCGTCGTTCGAAATCATGTAGCTGGATAAACTCGGTCTTATCCATCGCCAACTCCATGTAGAAGATGTTGTTCTTCTCGGTGAAGAAGGAGACGCGACGGGCTTGGGGGCGATCCAGGTTGGTATCGACGGAGATCAATACCTGCTTGTTCAGGGTGAGCATCTTGGGCTGACTCTGGCTAATGGATGTCTGCAGCTCCTGACTGACCTTGTTGGTGAAGTCGCCCAGGATCTGGTTCATCAGTTCGCCCATGACGTTGCCGACTTCATCGGAGGTATGGAGCGTCGCGAGCTCTTCCTTGGGGATCCCCATGTTCATCAGGTAGTTCTGGTAGACCTCCAGTGCCGCGCTGGCGGTGAAGTTGATGACTACCAGGCCGGAAAATGCACCATCAAACAGCACAAAACAACCAATGTCAGGACGCAAACAGGTTTTGCTGATGCGCTGCACCATCGGGGAGTAGTTCACTTCATGCCGCGTTGCTTCAGTCAACACACTGCTGACGGAGTGGCAGAGTTTCAGAAGAATATCTTCGGTCGAAATCGGGGCGTTCTTTTTTGTCTTCATCATGATGCGTGTACCAGGAGGGGCATGCCTCGCCCTCCCGTGAGGCCAGTGACAACAAAGTTGTCACCGATGGTGGTAATTCTGGTTTTGAGTATGGCAGACGAGACGACGGGCTGTTGCGATCTCGCCGATCTTCTTAGGGTTTGGCTTGACCGCTGCCGCGGCGACGCAGAGCCTCGAGCACTATCTTGAATTGATAGGGCATGATGAGCAGCAGGCCGCTAACCAGCAGAACCGGTATGTAGTAGGGGAACTGCCAGGCTTCGGGCATCACATGCAACCAACCAAAATGTTCGACTATGCCCCATAGCATCAGCAGGGAACCGATCATATCGAGGATCAACAGTGCCAAGGGGGCTTTCAGGGGCTGATTCATATCCACTCCGTGGTTAAACGTCATCACAGGGGCCTCAGCATACCCTGTGCCGAGAGGGTTGTGCATGCTGTCGGCCATGAAAGTGGCCTTTTTTGGCCTATTGTTGTGGAGGAATTTGGGCGCTTGTCCCTTTCATGTCACAATGTTGCCCCAATGGCCGAACCGGCCGAACTATTCACGTATTGGTAACCCGGAGATCATCATGGCTGCCACGCAGAAGCCCAATCAGGCATCGTCCAAAGGCAAAAGCTTCAAGAGAAACGAGTCGCAAGATAGCGCCCATGCCGCGCGTCAGCGCAAACGGGATGCCAAGCGCAAGGGGCTGAAGGCCGGTTCTCGTCAAGCTGCTGCACAAGATAATGGTGGTACAAACCAGGCGGGGCAGAAGAAAGACCCGCGTATTGGCTCGCGCAAACCAGTTCCTCTGGTGGTGGCAGAGTCTAAGAAACCAGCGGTCAGCAAACAGGCCAAGCCGAGCAAGACACCAGAGCAGATCGCCGAGCAGTTGGCCAAGCAGCAGCAACTGAAGTTGGAGCAGGAGTTGGCCGCCATCGAAAATGACGAGCGTCTGAACCTGCTGCTCGACCGCCTGGATGATGGTCAGAGTGTTTCGGCTGATGATGAAGCCTGGCTGGATGCTAGGTTGGCCCGACACCAGGAGCTGCTCGCCGAGCTGGGGATCGACGATGAGGAGGAGGATGAACAGCAACCTTCACCCGATGATCTGTTGCAGCGTTTCATCGACGATGATTTCGATCCCAGCGAGATCGATCCCGAGTTCAAGCGCAGTAAGAAGTAATGGTGCCGTTGCGCCATCTCTGGCGCGACGAGTCGGCTCGGCGCTATCCAGTCGTTGTCGAGAGTGAGCGACTATTCGGAATCACTAGTTAGCCGTATATCACATCGAGGAGGATGGGCGTGCAGTTTGAAGAATTGGTATGGGATGACGCGCTCATCCAGAAATACAACTACAGTGGTCCGCGTTACACCTCCTATCCCACGGCACTGGAGTTTTCCGAGTCATTTGGTTATCCGGATTTCCTGACGGCAGCGGCTCAATATCCGGAACGGCCACTGTCGTTGTATGTGCATATCCCTTTCTGCCACATGCTCTGCTACTACTGTGCCTGCAACAAAATAGTGACCCGGCAGACCGACAAGGCGGCCGAGTACCTGCGTTATCTGGAGCAGGAGATGGCCCATATGGCGCCGCTCTTTGCCGGCCGCACCGTGACCCAGTTGCACTGGGGTGGCGGGACTCC
>JAYRLO010000256.1:0-4370 GCA_041905215.1 Aeromonadaceae bacterium | reverse complement strand
AAGGGTTGAAGATTATTAGTGGTTAAGGCACAACGGCCGTGGCCTATGGCTGGCAAATCCGCGACCGCCTCACAGTGCCCCACACATCACCGTTTGCGACAACCCAACACATGCATCTCGCAGCGCTTGCAGTCAAAGCGCAGACGGAACGTATCCTTGCCGATGGTCAGTTGCAGCGGATCCGGTTTAAAGCCCGGTCCCCGCTCCTTCGGGCACTGATCGAAGCTGTAGCGCAGACAGTGTTTGGTGACCATCAAGGAGACTTCGTCGTCCAGTTGATCACTCTCATACGCCGGAGCAATCTGCTCGACACCGTGTCGACGATAGAAAGCCTCCGCCGCCGCGTTGTAGACATTTCCCAGATAGCTCAGCGAGCTGACACCGATCATCGGCACCGGTAAAGCCACTGCCGCCTTGGCTGGTCGTTGATAGCTGTTCTCCCGCGCCAGCACCAGGGCCTCAATGCCATCACGGCGCAGCTGATTGAGCACGCCTACCGGAATGAACCAGGGTTGAGCCACTTGCAGATGGATGGCACTGGCGTAAAAATCGGTCGTTCCGAGCTTGGCCAACTGTTCGCGGATCCCGCTCAACGCCCGCTCCGGATCCTTGGCGGGCTGCTTGTCCAGCGAAACCGAAACACACGCCGTAACGCCGGATTCATCGTGCAACTGTAGGCTCAGACCGCCTTCACACTCCAACAGGGTCATGGTCACCGCGATGCGCCGCTCGGCCGAGGGCTTGGCCAGCAAGGCGGCGAATGCCTGGTCATGGTTACGATACAACGGCATACCCAGCACCAGGCCCGCCACCGGCTCGGCCAAGTAGAGGCGATGCCCCTCGGCACGGTTGACCCGCAATCCAGTCAGGGTGCGGTTCGGGGCAAAAAAGGCCAGACCATCGCCGTTGTGAAATTCGATCCCGGCAGGCACCTGATCCAACTCCAGCCAATGGGAACCGGTTTTGCCCTTGCTGCCTGACTCCTTGAGCACGCCTACCGGCTCACCCGCATATTTGGGGCTAAGAAACGAGGTGATCTCTTGCTGCCGCCCCTGCAGGAAATAGTCCGTACTGCCCCGGTTGAAGCTCTTTTTCGGATCGGGGCTGAAGGTGTAAGTCGAACGACCGACCGAGGCGCGGACCAACTCCGGGCGCTCGGCCAGAATGGTATCGAGCTGACGTCGGTACCAGGCGGTGACATTCTTGACGTAATCGAGCCCCTTGAGCCGCCCCTCGATCTTCAAGGAGCGCACGCCGGCATCGATCAAGGCGCGCAGGTTGGCGCTCTGATCCATATCTTTGAGCGATAACAGATGACTGTTCGGGGCTATCACCTGACCGTCACGCTGTTTTTCCAAACTACACGGTAGACGGCAGATCTGCGCACACTCGCCGCGGTTGGCGCTGCGCCCCGTCATCGCGTGGCTGATGTAACACTGACCGCTGTAACTGACACACAAGGCGCCGTGAATGAAAAACTCCAGTGCGACCTGGGTCTGATCGGCGATGGCGCGGATCTCGGGTAACGACAACTCCCGAGCCAATACCACCTGCGAGAAGCCCACCTGCTCCAGAAAACGCACCTTGTCGACCGAGCGATTATCCGTCTGGGTACTGGCATGCAGGGCAATCGGCGGCAGGTCGAGCTGCAGCAAGCCCATATCCTGGACGATCAGGGCATCGGCGCCCGCTTCATACAGTTGATGAGTCAACTGCTGGGCCGAGGCTAACTCATCATCCTGCAGCAGGGTATTGAAGGCGACATAGACATGGGCCCCGAAGCGGTGGGCGAAGCCGCAGAGCTGCTCGATATCCTGCACACTATTTCCAGCTGCAGCCCGGGCACCAAAGGTTGGCCCACCAATATAGACCGCATCGGCACCGTGGCGGATCGCCTCAATGCCGGACTCCAGATTTTTAGCCGGAGCCAGAAGCTCCAACGGATGAGCGATGCTCGTCATGGCTACCTGCCTGCAGGAAATGAGAGTGGAAAAAAAATCGGCGCCGAGTATAGCAGCGGATCAAGGGATAACCTTTGATCCCGACTGCTATTCTACTGGAGCCTAATCTCAGCCGATCTGCTTGCCGCGCATGATGGCGATGATCTGCTGATCGGTCTGCTGCATCCCTTCACGGCAGAGTTGGCCCAGATTGGCGATGGTCTGTTCGGCATCCACGCCGATGATCCCCTCGTGAGCCGTGACGCCGAGATCACTGGTCGCCATCAAGGCCGCTTTGACCGCCGCCGAGGCACAGGTCGAGACCTTCATCGAGCAGGCACTGCCAGCACCATCGCAGATGATACCGGCCACATCACCGATCATGTTGTTGATGCAAAGACCAATTTGGCGGGCGTCACCACCCAGCAGCCAGGTGATGGCAGCCCCCGCCCCCATGGCCGCCGTACTGGCCGCGCACAGGGCGGATAACTTGTTTTGGTAGGTTTTAATGTAGATGGCCAGCAGATGGCTCATGGCCAGGGCCCGACACAGCCGCTCATCATCCACACCGAGAAAACGGGCCGCCGCGACAACCGGCATGGTCGCCGCAATTCCCTGATTGCCAGAGCCGGAGTTGGACATGGCGGGCAACATGGCACCATCCATGCGGGCATCCGAGGCGGCCGAGGAGAGGCGCATCGCCAGGGTCATCAGATCATCGGCCAATACCCGTTTTTCGATCTGGGTCGTCAACATCTGGCCAATGCGCAATCCATAGCCTCGCAGCCCCTCATCGGCCAGCGCCTGGTTCAGCGACGCCGCCTCGCGAATGAAGGCGATCGAAGCCAAGGGCACCTGGCTGGCAAACTGCAAAATGGTCTGCAATGACATGCCCGCCTGTTTTTTTGCCTGGGCTACCGGCTCCCGACTCTGGCTGTGTAACACCTCGCCGTCACGCTCCATCAACACCACGCGAGTGTGATCGGTACAGATGACAACCCGGGCCTGATGACCATCAGCCTCGGCCAGCACCTCAACATACAGGACTTCGGCTACCGGTTTGACGTCGATACGGGTGTTAGGCAGCAGTTCACGAGCCAAGGCAACATCGGTGGCATCAATGGCGCGCAAAACCTCAAGACCCGCATCGGCATCACCGGCAACAGCCCCGATGGCGGCGGCGATGGGCAGACCGTTCATGCCGGTCCCCGGCACCCCGACCCCCATGCCATTCTTGAACAGGTTTCCGCTGACCCACACCTGCAGACGGCTAGGGACACTCCCAAGCAGACGGCGGCAATGGGCTGCCGCCAACGCCACGGCGATGGGCTCAGTGCACCCCAGTGCCGGCTTCACTTCCCGACGCAACACCTCGATCAAGGGTTCCCACTCTGACTGCCACGCACACTGCATCATCTGCTCCAACAACGAGACTCACTATTTGACGACCAGACGGTAGTTTCCGTACCGGTTATTTCGGCAGCATCTTATCGCAGAATCCCCGATCAAACATGGGGATAATTGAGGTAAAAAGGAGGTGATCTAGATGATAAACAGACGCGTGGGTATATAAGGCAGATAAATCACTAGAATGCAGCTTCGATTGGTTCTAGTTGGTGATGACTCCGGGCCACAGCCTTCTTCTATTATCAGGCGGCAGCAAAATAGCGAACCGTCAACTCCGGTAGTACGGCTGCTCCCTCGATGCTGTCGAGCATCGCGGCTGGCGGCAGATTGGCCAGCGGATCGTGAGCTATCGACTCGCCTTCGCGCGCCAACTGATACTTGCGTTGGGTCAGCGGGGACATGTTTTCCCACACCAGAGGGTCGAGCTCATACTGCCGATGAATAAGCGGCTCGGGTTCGAGGCAATCCAGCAGATGGGCGGTCAGCAGACTGCCGGAGGCGACGAACTCGCCCACGCAGACGGCTCGGTCATGACTGGCGGCATCGGCGGCCAGCGGTCTGGCCTTGGGGAGTTCAAATTTGCGACGCCAATCCACGGGGTCGACGGCAACTACCGGGTGATCGGTAACCCAGGGCTGATCCTCAACATCTGGCGACAGCATGGCCAACAGCAGCGAAAACTCGGAACGATGCCCCTGGCTTATCGCCTGGTTCAGCGTCTGTCCGAGCTGCAGCTCATCGACCAAAAAGTGTTCGCGCAGTGTTTGTGAAATCATAGGGAAAAGTTTGAAAAATAAGCATCTAGTTGTTTATCGGCCAGTTTTGCCTCCGCTTTAACAAAAAGTTTTAAAATCGGGGCTTCACTTCCAAGGATAATCTGGTACTATGCGCCCGCACTTGTGGAGGGGTTCCCGAGCGGCCAAAGGGATCAGACTGTAAATCTGACGGCTCTGCCTTCGAAGGTTCGAATCCTTCTCCCTCCACCATCAAGTGCAAAATTTAAGAGGTTCTCCCGTGGAGGGG
>JAYRLO010000255.1:0-4390 GCA_041905215.1 Aeromonadaceae bacterium | reverse complement strand
AGAGTGCTCTGCGCCCCTAACAGTTCGACGCGTAACTCCAGCACCCCATCACCGTTAAGCGCGCCACCGATGACCGGCTCCCCGGGGAATTTGGCTACCGGTAGACTCTCCCCAGTCAGCATGGACTCATCGACCAGGCTCTCCCCTTGCAGCACTCGCCCATCCACAGGGATGCGTTCACCGGGCAAGACCTGCACCCGCTCGCCGACACTCAGCGATGACAAGGGCACCAGCGCCACTCGCCCCCCACGCATCACCCGGGCTTGCTCCGGACGCAAGGCTTGCAACGCCTGGATCGCAGCCATCGTCTGCCGCTTGGCTCGCTCCTCCAGCCAGCGCCCCAACAACACCAGAGTGATGACAGCCGCAGAGGCTTCGAAGTAGAGCTCCGGCATGGCATCCCCCATAGCGAAACCCCGGAACCACTGCCAGCAGGAGAGCCCATAGGCCGCCGAGGTTCCCAGCGCGATCAGCAGATCCATGTTGCCACTGCCGTTGCGCACCGCCTGCCAGGCGCCGCGATAGAAACGAGCCCCCAGCCAGAATTGCACCGGTGTCGCCAACAACCACTGCCACAGCGGAGGCAGCATCAGATGATTGCCCCAGAGCATGGCGACCATAGGAAGCAGCAGCGGCAAGGTCAACACGGCCGCCAAGGCCACAGGCCACCACATCGGCCACTGCCGCGACGGTTCAGTGATTGGTGCAGCCGCCTCGGGATTTGGCCACTCAGCGCTGAATCCCAACTGCGTGACCGCTTGCAGCACCGCCAGCGGCTCGGTCTGAGCCAACAGATCCAGAGCCGCCACCCCAGAGGCAAGGTTGACACTGACGCGAACAACACCCGGCACCTTGAGCACCCCCTGCTCGATACGCCGCACGCAGGAGGCACAGCGAACCCCCTGGATCGGTAGAGCCAGCTGCGTCAAGGGAACGTGGAAGCCTGCCGCTTCGATCACGGTCAATAGATCGCTCAACTGAAGTGCGGGATCCGCCTCGATTTGCGCCTGGGCTACAGCAAAATGAACCTGGGCCTCGAAGATCTGCGGGTGCTGCTGCAGCTGTTTTTGCAGGCGCTGTGCACAGGAGGCGCAGTGCATCCCCTCGATGGGGAGTAACCAGCGACGACCACTGGCAGCCGTTGTCGAGAGTAATTCAGACATGCAGTCTCCCCTTGCGATTGAAAAGCCACGTCCACGATAAACGACTCGGGAGTCCTCTAGCTTTAGCATCAACCTTACCACCATGTGAAGGTCAAGGCGTTCACATCATGGATACTTATTCGATGACAAAAAGCAGAACGCCACCGCAAGGGTGGCGTTCTCATCGCACAGATGGAGCCGATTATTCGGCCAACAGAACCTTGCGCAGACGGCGTAATCCTTCGACCATCAGCTCCGGCTCGGTGTGGCTGAAATTCAGCCGCAGGTAGCCAACCGGTGGCTCCTTCTCGGCAAAGAAGGCTTCACCCGGCATGAAGGCGACGCCTGCCGCCAGAGCCGGCTGCAGCAATGGTCGAGTATCCCGAGGTTTTTTTAGCTTCAACCAGAAGAACAGGCCACCCGCGGGTACCTGCCAATCGGCCAGATCGGCAAACTCACTATCCAATGCGGCGGCGAAGGCGTCACGACGCTCACGATAGAAGGCTTGCAGGCGAGCCAGACGTTCGAGTTTATCGGCAGAGCGCATGTACTCCAGCGCCAACCACTGACCCGGACGGTTGGTGTGCAGATCGGCAGCCTGCTTCAGGCGGACCAGATGAGGCATCAGGCTCGGATGGGCGATCAGATAGCCGACCCGCAAGCCAGGCATCAGGATCTTGGAGAAACTGCCCTGGAATACCCAAGGAGCGCGCTGCAGCATGGAGCTGATCGGCGGTTTCGGCACCCCGTCATAATCCAGCTCACAGTAAGGCTCGTCTTCGATCAGTGGCAGGCCATAATGGTCGAGCATGGCCGCCACATCCTGCCGCGCCTTGACGCTATAGCAGGTGCCGGACGGATTTTGAAAACTTGGAATGAGGTAGGCCAGTCGAGGCTTGTGCTCACAAATTTGCCGCTCGAGAACCGACAGATCCAGACCATCCGCCGTCAAGGGAACCCCTTGGCACTGAGCCTGGAACAGATTAAATGTTTGCAGCGCCGCCAGGTAGGTCGGCGATTCCACGAGGATGCTGCTTTCCGGATCGATAAACAGCTTAGCGCCCAGATCGAGTCCCTGCTGTGATCCGGAAAGAACCAGCACCTGGCTCGCCTCGCATTTGAGTCCCTTGGCCCGCGCCTCGGCGGCGATCGCCTCACGCAATTCAGGTTCCCCTTCACTCATGCCGTATTGTTTGAGTGATTCCGGCAGAGTCGACCAATCGACTTCGGGGAAGCTGGCTGCCGCCGGTAGACCACCGGCAAACGAAATAACACCGGGCTTTTGAGCCGCCGCCAAGATTTCCCGAATGATGGACGAGGTGAGAAACTGGATCCGCTGGGCAAACATGCCGACCTCCTGTCAAAGTGCATGTAAATGCCATGCAGGTTGCTTTTTCCTGCACGGCACTGTAAATAAGTCAGTAAAGTTGACCTATCTTGCCATCGGATTACATCAAGTCAATATGATTGACCAAAATAACCACGCGATCCTCAATGAGGCCCTGGAGTTATTTCACTTCGCCTTTCGCGCCTTCACCAGCGGCCCGGATGCCATCCTGGCCGAGCAGGGATTGCAGCGGGTGCATCACAGGATCCTCTACTTCGTCGGGCGCAATCCGGCGATCAGTGTCAATGCGTTGCTGCGCATTTTGGGTGTCAGCAAACAGGCGCTCAACCCCCCACTGCGCACACTGCAAGAGTTGGGGCTCATCGAAGCCAATCAGGATCAGCTGGACAGACGCATCAAGCGGCTGATACTCAGCACATCGGGTAGCGAACTGGAAAATCGGCTCTCGGAGAGTCAACGCCAACTGATGGCATCGGTGTTTACGGCGGCAGGCACGCAGGCCGAACAGGATTGGCGCCACATCATGGCTCAATTGGCTCATAGCCAATTCCCCAATCTTCCGCTCGGAAAATAGCGATTAAAAGAGCATCGACAGGAACTGATTCATCGCCCGAATGACGAACGACTTGCGGGTTGGTGCGAGAACATTTCACACGGTTTATTAGCCCGCTTGTTGCAATGCGATGGAGAGCTCGTCTCCGCTATCGACGCGAAACTGCAGAGTACATGGCTTGCTCATGACGCGCTGATAGGTGGGGTATTCGGCCTGTCGCATCATCCCCAGCGGCATACCACTGGCTCGCTGCAACCAGGAGGGTGATGTCAGCCCGGCATTGGCAAAACGGATCTGTTCATCCTTCTCCGAGATCAGGATGACCGCCATGTTGACGTTACCATGCAATCCGGATTCGTAGAGGTTCCAGTTCAGATACTCAAGCACGCTGCCGGGTGAATCCAGCATGCGGCTCTCACCTTGCAGATATTGGCGATAGGGAGCATGCAACAAAAACTTGATCATGGCGCCAATGAAAGCCGCATCGGCCCCCATAAACGACAGCTCCATCACCACCAGCATCAGGCGGCCATCAAGCTCCAAAAACTCTGGCAATAGCAGGGGGCTGCTGCTGTGATAGCTCATCTGCCAGTTGTGCAATGTCTGTTGTGGCGGTGGCGCCATGGCATGCAGAAGCCCGGTCGCTGCCAGATCATCGTTATGCAGGCGAGACAAATGGCCCGCCAACTCGTTATACGCCCGATCCTCAAGCGCAGAATCCAAACACTCATCAATGGCTTCGGCTAAAGCCGACCAATTGCGAATTGGTTTGATCAGATAATCCTTGGCACCCGAACGTAAGGCTTGAGTCACATCCTCCATATTGGCCTGACCGGAAATCACCATGACCGGGATATGAGGAAAGCGGGCGGCGATACACTGGATGACCTGGTGGCCGTCCATATGCGGCATCTTCAGATCACACAACACCAAATCAGGATGATAAACCGCAACGGCTGCTAAACCATCCACACCATTTTCTGCGACATATACCAGATCATTTCGCTGCCGCAAAAAGGCGACCATGGTTTCCCGAAAGACGGGTTCATCATCAATGACTAAAATCTTACGTTGCCCATCAGGGTACGGCATGTTTGACCTATGACGGTTGCTCTATTCTCCTTCTCAGGGTAGACAAAATGGCGACAGAACAAAAGTCAGGCAATGGCAGAATTACTCGTTTTTACCCCTGAAAAGGTGGACAAGAGTGTAGAAATGCCGTCGGTTTATCAATTGTTTAGTTTTCACATGAAGCCGGATTGTAATTGTCGATCACGCGGTTCTATCAAAAAGCGGTAAAGGATTGGCGCTGCTGCCAGATACGGCCCTTGCGCACGGCCTTTTCGG
>JAYRLO010000254.1:0-4405 GCA_041905215.1 Aeromonadaceae bacterium | reverse complement strand
CCTAACCCCAGCCATGATAGGAACCCTTTCTTTGCCATTACACTTACTCACTTACTGTGCGGCTGCTAGAATGGCAGCCTCTTGGTCGGTATAGGACGGAAAAAATGAAGCCTATACTATCACTATATTCCGGTGAAGAAACGCAATGCCCCGAAGCAAGCCAGCACGCACATCCACCTCCCCGAGCAGCCACGGTCGCAGCGGTTTCATCCGCCTGATCAGCGGCCAATGGAAGGGGCGAAAGCTACCCGTTCGTGAGGTTGAAGGGCTTCGCCCGACGACGGATCGCGTCAAGGAGACACTGTTCAACTGGCTGGCCGCCGATGTGCGCGGCAGCCGATGCCTCGATCTGTTCGCTGGAAGTGGCAGTCTGGGATTTGAGGCACTCTCTCGCTATGCCAGCCATGTCATGATGGTCGAGATGGATCGCGGGGCCGCTCAGCAGCTGGCAAAAAATCTGCAGACCTTGCAGAGCCAGCAGGCCAGAATCGTCAATCAAGAGGCATTGACTGTGCTAGCTGGCCCATCCGAACCATTCGACATCATATTTCTCGATCCTCCGTTCCGGCGTGACCTGCTCGATGCTGTCTGTCAGCGTCTGGAGCAAGGCGGCTGGCTCAGTGCTGAAGCCTTGATCTATATAGAACGAGAGAGTGAGGGGGAACCGCCAGAGCTACCGGCCAATTGGCTACTGCTCAAGGATAAACAGGCCGGCCAGGTTCGCTATCAACTCTACCAACGGGAGTTAACATCCACATGAAATTCATCCTCGGGCTCGCCAAGTTAATCGTGTTGGGATTCTGGGTCGGTGCCATCTACTTTACGTTTATCCATCCGCTCCCAGGCAAGATCAGCACACTGATCCCGGCTTTTGCCGTGTTGATGCTGCTAGTTCATGGCATCCAAGCCGCGCTGCTAACTCTGATCGCCAAAGACCTCATCCCGCTCACCAAACGCCACTATATCTCTGTGCTGCTCTTTGGTTTCTTCACCATGCTGGAATTGCGTGAGCAGCTTTTTCAAGCTGCCCAGGCCAAGAGTGGTAAAGGTTCTGAGTCCAAACAGCCCTGAGCCACAGCACAGAAAAGCTCATAAAAAAACGCCGGTCTGTGACCGGCGTTTTTGTGTGCTTTACCCGATGAAACTAGGCCTGTAACTGCCACTGTTCGAAGAACAGGGTCGCTTCCCGTTGAGCCTCGACCAACTGTGCCGAATTCAACAAGCGGGCCATGTTGTCGCGCAGAGATTGAGCCTCACTTTGGCGACAGCCGCCAGCCACAGCCAGGGAGCTCCAGACATAGGCCTGTTGGTTATCTTGCGGGACACCAACGCCCTGCTGATAGAGGCATGCCAGGTTATATTGCGCCAAGGCGTGACCCTGCTCTGCCGCGCGGGAGAAGAGCGCAGCCGCTTGATGGAAGTTCTGCGGTGCACCACGCCCTTCCTGGAACATCATGCCCAGTTGGAACTGCGCATTGGCATGACCTTGGTCAACAGCCAAGCGGTACCAACTGGCAGCCTGCTGGTAATCCAGCTCGACGATTCGCCCGGTTTCATACAGCATGGCCAGGTTGTACTGAGCGTCGGAATGACCCAACTCGGCAGCCTGACGGAACAGCTGCAATGCACGACTATTATCGACATCGCATCCCAGCCCCTGCAGACACATTTCAGCCAATTGAGAGCAACCTTGCGGATCCCCCTGCGCCGCTGACTTGCTGAACCAGGTGTACGCCTCCTTGTCATCTTGCTGCACACCCAAGCCTTGGCGATACATCTTGCCCAGGCGGTTCTGAGCCTCAGCAAAGCCTTCGGCAGCAACCCGACGGTAGAAGGAGAGAGCCTGCAGATAGTCCTGAAGAACCCCCTGCCCCAGCTCATACAGTCGCCCAAGTGCCAGGTAGGCTTGCTGGTTACCCTGTTCGGCTGACTTGCGGAACCACTGCACAGCCTGGCGATAGTCCTGCTGGACACCGCGCCCCATCCGATAGAGGCCACCCAGGATATACTGGCCTTCCGCCGATCCCTGCTCGGCAGCTTTCTGGTACCAGCTAGCCGCTTCCCGGAAACTGCGGGTCACGCCACGACCGCGTTCATACAAGCTGCCGAGAGCCAGCTGAGCACGAGGCTCATTCTGATCGGCAGCCTTGCGGTACAGTTCGGCGGCCTTGAGCTCATCCTGTGCAATTCCGGCGCCGGTTTCATACAGTTGCCCCAGCATGAATTGGGCTCGGGCATCACCGCTTTCCGCAATTTTATTCAGCCAGAGAGCGGCCTTGGCCGAGTCGATGCGAACACCATCGTCATCCAGAAGATAGAGGTTGGCGAGGTTGAATTGAGACTCGACATGGCCAGATTCAGCGGCCTTTTGGTAAAACTCGGCAGCCTTGGTCAGGTCACGACTCACGCCACGACCATGCTCATAGGCAAAACCAAGTTTGAACTGTGACTTGGTATGTCCCTGCGCCGCCGCCTGGGTGTAGCAAGTTACCGCCTGTTGCTCATCCAGTTTCACGCCACGACCACGTTCATATTGCAGCCCCAGCGCATACAAAGCTGCGGGCTCACCCTGTTCAGCCGCCTTGCGGTACCAGTGGAAGGCCTGCTCTTCATCCTGCTCGACGCTGGCTCCGGCTTCATAACGGCAAGCGAGGCGCAACTGGGCTCCCGTATGCCCCTGTTCGGCCGCCTTACGAACCCACAGCAATGATTGGCTGGCGTTGGCATCAACCCCTCGGCCCTGTTCATAGAGCATGGAGAGCGCATACTGCGCCTCGACATGATCCTGCTCAGCCGCCTTCTTGTACCAGGTGAAGGCCTCTTTCCAGGCTTGAGGGGACGGAGTGCCGCCCCGGCCGGTCTGAGTCCATGACACGCTGCGCGTCATCCGGTTGGCATCATGGTCGCTCTCGCTATCACCTTCGTGATCGACCAGATTAAGTTCTAGCAACCGCCCCAGCTGATACTGGGCATCGGCATGTCCAGCATCGGCAGATTTGCGGAACCAGAGCAGAGCCTGTTGGACATCTTCGGGGATCCCGAGGCCGTGTAAACACATGCACGCCAGGCGATACTGGGCTTCAACCAGCCCTTGTTCTGCGGCTCGCAGGTAGAGATCGGTCGCCTGCTGATGGAACTGAGGGACACCGAGACCATGCTCATACATCTTGGCCAACGCCAGTTGCGCATTGGCATTACCCTGATCGGCACTGCGTCTGAGCCAGTAGAGGGCTTGTGGATAGTCAGGAACTCGCCCATCGACCCACAGCATACCTAGGCGGTATTGCGCCTCTGAACTCTCTTTTTCCGCAGCATTCTGATAATAGCTTCTGGCCTTGTCGAGATCGGCCTCGATACCTTCACCCTGCTGATAGATCTGTCCGAGCAGGCACAAAGCCTCCGGGTGATCCTGTTCAGCCGCCCGCTGTAACCAGTGCATGGATTGAGCCAGGTCGAAGAAGGGTGATTCAGGGTTTCGACTGACAACTGCCATTCGATATTGTGCTTCGATGGATCCTGCTTCCGCAGCCCGGCGATACCAGACCAACCCTTGCAGTTCATCGTGAGAGACCCCTTTGCCCAGCATGAATAGCTGAGCCAGGTTGAGTTGAGCCAACAAATGCCCCTGTTCGGCGGCACGGTTTAACCAGAAAGCGCCCTGAGTCGGGTCTTCCGGTACGCCACGACCATAGGCATAGGTCATCCCATAGGTGTACTGCGACTCGGCGTCGCCCTGTTCGGCCGCCTGACGCAGATGGCTCAGACCAGACTGGGCATTTGCTGTGGTATTCATACGCCAGGTTACTTCATTGGTAACCGGGGCCGTCTTGGTATTCAGTGGGGTCGGAGCCGCTTGTTCGATATCCGTGCTGACCGAGCCTGCGATATTCCAGCTCACCCGCTTCTTTTTCGGCTCGGTACCCTCAGCTCGCGTCACTCGTTCAATCTTTTTGATACCAACACTCTTCGCCGAGACCTGACGCGCACCATCGGATGCCGCATCCATATGCCAGGCGACCCGGACAGGAGCACTCTGGATGCGCTCCAGACTCCGTTTGGCAGGCAACGAGCCTTGAGCCGCCGCGCGGCGGAACCACTCTTCAGCAGACGAGAGATCCTTGCTCAACCCCAGCCCTTCGGCTGCCATGACCCCCATCTGGTACTGGGCGTGCGCATCCCCCGATTCCGCCATGGGGCGCAACTCTTCCAGCGCCTGCAGATAGTCACCGTTTTTGAACGCATTGAGACCTGATTCGAGACTGCTCTCGACAGATGAAGACGCACTCTTTGTCATAGTAATCGCCACCAAACAGGGAATGGTTACATTCCAGTTAGCACTGAATGGTGATCAATTGACCACCATTCAGTGCCAGATATGCTTTGTTCCATTTCGCATCATTTCAGA
>JAYRLO010000004.1:0-26499 GCA_041905215.1 Aeromonadaceae bacterium | reverse complement strand
TGGGCGTCGACGGTCAGCTCGGGCAGACGACCGATGGGCAGGTTGTGTCGACCGGCCTTGGCTTCGGCTGGCAGGGGCTGCAGTTCAAAACGACTGTAACCCTTGAGACCGGCGAACAGCTCGTCAATCGGTTGGTACAGCGTAGCCGGTGGCAGCAGGGGGCGATTGAGATCGTAGCGGCGATCCTCATAGCGTCGTTCGACATCCTGCCAGAAGGTCAGCCCGGCGCCGTGAATATCGCCCAGGGTCAGCAGCAGGCTCTCGGCGGGCAGGTAGTCGAGTAGGGTGCTGCTCTGTTCGAAGAACAGCGGCAGGTAGTACTCGATGCCTGCGGGCCACAGCCCCTTGCTCACCTGCTGGTAGATACACTCCGGCGCCCGGCTGATCTCGAAACGCTCCCGGTAGCGGGCGCGGAACAGCTCGATGGCATCCTTGTCGGTTGGAAACTCGTGGGCTGGCAGTAAACGCACGGCGGCAACGGGTTCGCTGGAACGTTGGCTGTCGGGATCGAAGGCGCGGATGGTATCGACCTCATCATCGAAGAAGTCGATGCGATAGGGTTCTTTAGAACCCATCGGGAAGAGATCCAACAAGGAGCCGCGGGCGGCGAATTCGCCATGCTCGAGCACCTGCTCGACCGCATTGTAACCAGCCTGCTCCAACCGGCGGCGCAGACCGTGCAGATCTAGCTTGTCGCCAGGCTTCACCAGCAGGCTGAAGCGATCGATGAAACTCTGCGGCGGGGTGCGCAGCATCAAGGTGGCGACCGGGATGATCAACAGCCCCTGACGCATGCGGGGCAGGTGATAGAGCGTCTCCAGCCGTTGAGAGATGATGTCCTGATGCGGTGAGAAGCTGTCATAGGGCAGGGTCTCCCAGTCGGGAAACAGCAATACAGGCCGCGCGGGCTTTTGCTGGCGCAGCAGAAATTGCACCTCCTGCTCCAGGCGCAGGGCGCTGGGGGTATCGGCCACCAACAAGACGACGGGATGCTCATGGCTGGCGACCAGCTCGGCGACGGCCAATGCCAGGCCACTGCCTTCGAGTTGGCCCAAGGTCTGATGTGCGCCGGGCTTGAGCAGCGGCGCCAGAGAAAACAGAGGAGTCATGGCGAGAACTTATGAATGTTGTTGAGCTCGCAACTCGGCTCGTTGCTTGAGTTGACGAGACTGAATATGCAGGCTGCTGCGCACCAGCAGCTCCTGATCTTCCGGACGGATGCGGACATAACTGACTTCGACGCGCTGACCGTCCGGCACGGGTTCGAGGGCGGTGATCTGTCCGTAGCAGTAAATGGCCGAAGCCTCATCGTGCAAGAACAGCTTCAGACGCAAAAACTGGCCCATCTGCAGAGTGGGTTTGGGAATGACAAAACTCAGCTTGCTGCCGCCAATCGTCACGGTTTGGAAGCGGGTATTCGGATCATCCAGTTGCGAGAGCAGATAACTCAGCAGCATGTTGATCTTGTTCGACTGCAGATTGAGGACATCGACCAACAGGCCGAGATCCTCGTCGATGTTGCGTAACTGGCGCGCCGTACTCAGATCGATATGGGTAATGGAACCCGCGATACGGAAGGGTTCGGGCAGCTCCTGCTCCATCGCTTCGAGACTCGGGAGGACGAATGTATCGCCCAATGGCTCGACATTGATGGGTAAACTATGGACAACACTGAAAAACTGTTCGCTCACGATTAAAGAGATCCCTTGTTGCCGTAACATCTTTACATTTATTATCCGCTATCCCTCTTTAATAGCAACGCTCGGGTTTGGCGTGAAATCCACTATTTTTCAACCGGTAAGCCTGGCTATCGGTCTGCGTTATGCCGGGGCGCGCGGTGACAACCGTTTTGCCTCATTTATCTCGTTATTTTCCACCTGCGGCATCGCCATCGGGGTCATGGCCCTGATCCTGGTCAGTTCGGTGATGAACGGCTTCGAAGGTCAACTCAAGAATCGCATCCTCGGTGTGGTTCCCCATGCCATGGTCAGCGGTGCCGATGGTCGTCTGAGCAACTGGTCGCCGCTGGTGGCGCCGTTGGCTCGGCTGCCGCACGTACAAGCGGTAGCACCACTGGTTCGTGGCGAAGCCATGCTGCAGGGCCGAGGGCAACTGGCGGCCGTCTGGCTGCAAGGGGTCGATCCTGCCAACTATCCGGCCGATGATCTGCTGCGCAACAGCATGGGTGAAGATCGCCTGGGCACGCTGCAAGCGGGCAAGTTCAACGTGATCCTCGGCGCCACGTTGGCGCGCAAACTCGATGTGCTACCTGGCGATCAAGTCCGTCTGCTGGCCAGTGAAGGCAGTCGCTATACCCCGATGGGGCGCACGCCGAGTCAGCGTCTGTTTACCGTCAGCGGCACCTTCGAGGTCGGTGCCGATGTCGATGATCAGGTGGTGTTTGTCAATCTGGAGGATGCGCGGCGTCTGATGCGTTATCCCGCTGGTACCATCAGCGGTCTGCGGTTGTGGCTGGATGATGCGTTTGCTGTCGATCAGTTGGCGGGCCAGTTACCGGATGCTTCACTGGTGCTTAACGATTGGCGTCAGGAGCGCGGCGAGCTTTTTCGCGCCGTGGCGATGGAAAAACACATCATGGGGTTGATGCTGGTGCTGATCATCATGGTCGCCGCGTTCAATATCTTGTCGGCCCTGGTGATGGTGGTGCTCGATAAGCAGGGGGAGGTGGCGATCCTGCGAACCATGGGGATGCATGATAGTTCCATCCTGCGCATTTTCATGGTGCAGGGGGCCTGGAGCGGCTTTTGGGGCGCCCTGATCGGCACCTTGTTGGGGTTGGCGCTGGCATTTTTTATCAACCCCTTGCTGCAACTCATCGGCCTCAACCTCTATATGGCCGCCGGCGGCGTAGGCTTACCGGTCATCGTCGAACCGCTGCAAATTGTTGGCATCACGTTGGGTGCTTTGTTGATCAGTTTCCTGGCAACCCTTTATCCGGCTTATCGAGCCACACAGATCCGTCCTGCGGAGGCATTACGCTATGAATAACACTCTCCTGTTGTCCTGTCAGGGGCTGACCAAGATCTACCGGGAAGGCAAACTGGAGACTCCGGTGCTGCGCGGTGTCGACTTGACTCTGGGCGTCGGTGAGATGCTGGCCGTGGTCGGCAGTTCCGGCTCGGGCAAGAGTACCCTGCTGCACCTGCTCGGGGCCTTGGACACACCGACCGACGGGGTCGTTAACTTCTCTGGCCAGAACATTCATGCCTGGAGCAATCGCCAGCAGGCCGAGTTTCGCAATCGCGAACTGGGCTTTGTCTATCAGTTCCATCATCTGCTTGGCGAGTTCTCGGCGCTGGAAAATGCCGCCATGCCACTGCTGATCGCAGGTCTGACCGTCAAGCAGGCCAGTGCCAAGGCGGCGGCCATGCTGGAGCGGGTCGGATTGGGCCATCGGCTGGATCACAAGCCCTCCGAGCTCTCCGGGGGCGAGCGGCAACGGGTAGCAATCGCCCGAGCCCTGGTCAACGAGCCCAAGTTGGTGCTGGCCGATGAGCCCACCGGTAACCTGGATCACAAGAGTGCCGATAGCATCTACAGCCTGATGTGTGAGCTCAACGCCGTGCTGGGCACTGCCTTCGTGGTGGTGACTCACGATCGGGCGCTGGCGGCCAAGTTGCATCGCCGCATCTCGCTGGTCGATGGTCTGGTCGCGGGGGCGGATTGATGTATCGTCCCTTAGCGCTTTTCTTAGGCTTGCGGTATAGCCGCTCGCGCCGCTCCAGTGGCTTTGTCTCCTTCATCTCGGCCTCATCGATCATTGGTATCGCCTTGGGGGTGATGGCACTGATCCTGGGGCTGTCGGCGATGAACGGCTTTGAGCGGGAGCTGCGAGCGCGCGTCTTGGCTGTGGTTCCCCATGCCGAAACCGAGATGGTCCACGGCGAGATTGCCGACTGGCACAAGGCCCAGCAACTACTGCTGGATACCCCCGGCATGGTGGCGGTTTCGCCCATTGTGCGGCTCAATGGCCTGCTCGAGCGGGGCGACAAGCTCAAGGCGGTGCAGTTGCGTGCGGTGCTGCCCGATGCCGAGCAGCAGATCTCCGATGCCGGTCGTTACATGACGGGGGCGGGATTGCAGGAGCTTAAGCCCGGCGAGAACGGGGTGATCCTCGGCAAGGCGATCGCCAGCAAGCTGGGTGTGCAACTGGGCGAGAGCATCACACTGCTGCTACCCGATGTGGCTTCCCAGGCCGAAGGCAGCCTCAAGTCGCCGTTGCAACGCCGCTTCAAGGTGGTTGGTTTCATGGAGATCGGCGGCCAGCTCGACGGCCTGCTGGGCTTCATCCATCTGCGTGATGCCCAGCAGGCGTTGGGCATTGGCGATCAGGTGCAGGGCTTCAGCTTCAAGGTTCAGGATCTGATGCAGGCCCAGGATGTGGCGTTCGAGGCGGCCAACAAGCTGCCGGATCGCATGTATGTGCGCAGTTGGAAGAATAGCCAGGGTTATCTCTATCAGGATATCCAGCTGGTGCGTACCGTCATGTATGTGGTGATGCTGATGGTGGTCGCCGTGGCCTGTTTCAACATCGTCTCGACCCTGGTGATGGCGGTCAACGAGAAGCGCAGCGATATCGCCATCCTCAAGACCATGGGGGCTGGCCCTTGGCAGATCCGCATCACCTTCATGGTACAGGGAATGATGAATGGCCTGCTCGGTGCGGCGATTGGTGGTGTGTTGGGGGCTCTGCTCTCCAACTACCTGACGCCGCTCATCCGGATGGTGGAATCCGTACTGGGGCATCGTTTCCTCAATCCGGAGATCTATTTCATCGACTTCCTCCCCTCCGAGCTGCATGGCGTCGATGTGGCCATCGTTACCGGTGCTGCCGTGCTGATGAGCCTGTTGGCCACCCTCTATCCCGCCTGGCGCGCCAGCAGCCTGCAACCTGCGCGCGAGTTGGGGCGATAGGCGACTCCTCTGTGGTTATTCAATCAAGCGCCTGCGGGCGCTTTTTTGTGGGTGCAACGCGACGACCTATATGTTCTGAGAGCCTTTCCGAGCAGAATCACGCTGTGGATGGGCTGGCAGTTCGCCAACCCTAGAGGTTGCCCGACATCTAACGCCCTGAGGATATATGCATGCGCAGGGAGAGGCGTTGAGCATACGTGTTTAGATGGGGGATTCTGGTTGATAAAGGCGTAAAAAAAACACAAGGCGCATATAGCGCCTTGTGTTACTGGTTTATTTGTTTTTCCTGCGGCGCAGACGCAGCAGGCGCAGTTTGATGTTTCGCTTGTGGCGCATATACCAGATGCCGATGGCCAGCAGCAACAGTCCGGCGAAGACGACGAGACCCGCCTGACCTCGCTCGACCCATTTCATCAACCAATCGCGGTTGTAGGCGCCCAGATAGCCCAGATAGACCCAGACTGGCACCGAGATCAGGGCGGCAAAACCATCCATGACCAGGAAGCGGCAGTAGCTGATCTGGCGACTCATGCCGGCGGTGACAAAAATCGGTGAACGCAGACCCGGCAGGAAACGAGCGACGAACAGTACCCAGCTGCCATACTTGGCAAATTTTGCCTGGACCTGACCAAATCGTCGTGGCGGCAAGATCCGGCGGATGGGGCGGAATTTGAGGATGCGCTCGCCAAATATGCGGCCCAGGGTAAACATGGTGCCATCGCCGATGAGAACGCCAAACAGGCTGACGACGACCATGGTGTGCACATCGGCAAATCCCAGTCCGGCGATGATGCCACCGGCCACGAGCGTGATGTCTTCAGGGATTGGTACACCAAAACCACAGATCAGCAGAATGAAAAAAACCGAAAAATAACCGTAATCGGTAAAGATCGCGACCAGGATATCCATCTTGTTTTTATTACCTCGAGTGCTGCCCAGTTAGACACTGCAATAGTGAGCATGACGCCTGTTGTTAACAGGTTTATTGCTGGGGCGCCAAAAACTTCGACGCACACTCTAACCGAGCGACGGGGTCGCGCCTAGCAAAATTAACCGCCGGGTGGTTGAGTTTCTCAAGGGTGGCGATGATTTGTTCGTTGTCGCCGATGGGCCATTTTCCGAATAATCGAATAGCGCCAGAGCAGGCGGATGACCAGATAACCGCCGCTGGATGAACAAACGGCCAGCACGGCACAGCCGAGTAGAAACGGGCCACCAATGGTCGACATCACCGAGCGTAGCCATTCCCATGTGAAGCTCATTTCAAAATCGACAGGTGGCATCCCCAGCAGGTGAACACCAACATAGTAGGCGAAGTAGAACATGGGGGGCATGGTCAGCGGATTGGTGACCCAGACCAGCGCCACCGAAATGGGCAGATTGACCCGCATCAGGATGGCTATCCCGGCGGCGAGAACCATCTGAAACGGAACGGGGACCCAAGCGATGCATAGTCCGACGGCAAAGGCGCCAGCGGCAGAGCGGCGATTCAGCTGCCACAGGTTGGGCTCGCCGAGCCAACGGGCAAAGAGCCTCAAGTTTTTATGGTCGCGGAGTGTTTCGGGTGCTGGCATCCAGCGTTTGAGAAATTCTTTGGGCATGGTCTCTCGCTCGTTCAACGGCAGCGGTTTTTTGCAAGGTTTTGTGCTGGCCGCACTCTCGTCCCTGATATGGCCAACGCTTCCCGCCATCGGTTGGATCCTGCCACTCCTTATCATCCTGGGAGCAGCTTGGTACTGGCGCTGTGGCGCGGCAGTTGGCGCCCTACTGGCGTGTATCTGGTTG
This sequence comes from Aeromonadaceae bacterium, assembly GCA_041905215.1. Lineage (GTDB taxonomy): Bacteria > Pseudomonadota > Gammaproteobacteria > Enterobacterales > Aeromonadaceae > Pseudaeromonas. The sequence goes on along the minus strand of JAYRLO010000004.1, from coordinate 19,779 downwards.
TTGCTATTTTTCAATCTCCAACTGGCCTGGTTGCAGCAGTTGGGGGCGCCGGGGGGCAAACATACCATAGATGGCGAGGTGATGGCATGGCAACCCCAGGCGACCGGCGGTGTATTGCGGCTGCGGGTTCAGCGGTTGGATCAACAATCGCTCTGGCCTCAGCCCCAGGTGCGATTGTTCGTGGCCACGGCGGTCGAGCCACCCATCGAGGGGCAACGACTGCGGTTGAACGCCAGGCTCAAGCCACTCCATGGATTGGGAAACCCTTCCGGATTCAATAGCGAACGCTGGTTGCTGGGCAATGGGGTGACGGCCACTGGGTCAGCTCAGGCATGGCAGGCGTTGGGGGCCCCACCGCTCCTGGGATGGCGAGAGCGCTGGCTCGCGCAGGCGCGTGATGTGCAACAGACTCTGCCTCAGTCGCCGTTGCTGATGGCGCTGGTCTTTGGTGAACAGCAGGAGGTTAGCAAGGAGCAGTGGCAGCAGTTACGCGATGGCGGCATCATCCATCTGATTGCCATCTCCGGTCTGCACATCGGGCTGGCGGCTTGGCTCGGTCATCTGGCGGGACGACTGTTGATACTGGTGCCGTGGTTTCGCTCACTGGGCAATCGGCTGCCGGATGGCTGTGCCCTGGGGGTGGCTCTGCTCTATTCGGCGCTGGCCGGTTTTGCGCTGCCGACTCAGCGAGCCTTGTTGATGCTGGCGATCTGGCTGCTGGGGCGTTGGTGGCGACGGCGTTGGTCCTTATGGCAGGTCTGGTGGGTGAGCCTGGTGGTGTTGTTGTTGCATGATAGCTGGGCCTTGTTTAGCGCCGGTTTCTGGCTCTCTTATCTGGCGGTTGCCCTGTTGGGGATCGGCGGCTTGCTGTGGCAGCGTGCCTCTTTGTGGCGGCTGCAGTTATTGATGACAGCCGGCTTATTACCACTGCAACTGTCGCTGTTTGCCGGTGTCGGTCTGCTCTGTATTCCTATCAACCTGCTGGCGATCCCCTTGTTTGGAATACTGCTCATACCGATTGGCCTGCTCTGCGGATTGCTGGTACCGCTATGGCCATCAGGTGCATATGTCGGTTGGTGGTTGTGCGATCGGCTCCTGGGTTATCTGATGGTTGCCCTGGAATGGTTGAGCCATGTCTGTGATTCCTGGGTGTGGCTCTCGGCGTCAACCGCCGGTTTACTCAACGTGTTGATTCTGGCCCTGCTGGCCTGGGGGTTTCCTTTGGGGCGAGGTGTGACCCTGTGTGCTCTGTTGGGGGGACTGCTGCTCTTTGTGCAGCCCAAGCCTGCGTGGGAGGTTCAGGTCATCGACGTGGGGCAGGGGCTCAGCGTGCTGGTGCGGCAGGGGGATCGCGGATTGCTGTATGACACCGGAGATGCTTTCCCCAGTGGCTACAATCTGGCGGATGCGGCCATTTTGCCGCTGTTGCGTGAACAGGGCGTTCGCCAGCTCGACTATCTCATCATCAGCCATAGTGATCGGGATCACGCCAGCAATTGGCAGGCGATCGATGAAGCGGTACCTGTGCGCCAGCTTATCTCGTCGGCCCCGCTGAACACGACAACACGGGCCTGCCTGCGTAGCGCACCGTGGCGCTGGCTCGGCTTGCGCCTGCAGTTTCTGGCGCCAGAGTCAGAGGTTTCGGGCCAGGAGAATCGCGACTCCTGCGTGTTGCGCATCGATGATGGTGAGCAGAGCCTGCTGCTGGTGGGGGATCTGCCCGATGGCGAAGAGCGCCGCCTGCTGGCGATCCCCAATCTGTTGCCGTCGGTAACCTGGCTGGTTTCGGGCCACCATGGCAGTCGCCACTCCTCGAGTCTGCCGTTTATCCAGGCCCTGGCTCCGCGCGAGGTGGTGCATAGTGCCGGCTACGCCAACCGCTGGAATTTTCCAGATCCGCAGGTGAAAGCCCGTTTTTCCCGGCAAGGCGTTCGCCAGTGGAGCACCGCCGATCAGGGGTTGATCCGCATCCGCGTCTGGCCGGATCAGACGCAAATCGACAGCTTTCGCTCCCGGGCGCCCTGGTATCGTCATCTGGACGCTTGGTTGAGGGGAGAGTAGTCGGTAGAATGTGCCGCTTATCGTCACAGGATCGGAACATAGATGCAGCAGATTGCCGTTACAGAACAGCACCCTTCCAGCATGACAACCCTCAAACGTCTGCTCGGTTACGTCAAGGATCGTCGGGGTGGGCTGACGCTGGCTATTCTCGGGATGGCCGGTTATGGCGTGGTGGATACCTCCCTGGTCTACTCGATTCAGCCGTTGATCGATGATGGCCTCAGTGGCAAGAATCCCTCGGTACTCTTCACCATGGCCTTTGTGGTTATGGGGCTGGTGGTTGTCCGCGGCATCAGCGCTTTTCTCTCCGACTACTTCATGAGTTGGGTTGGCAGCCATGTGGTCATGAAGCTGCAACGGGAAGTGTTCAGCCACATGATTGGCATGCCGATGGCGTTTTTTGATAAACACAACACCGGCAACCTGCTCTCCAAGGTGACCTATGATGCCGGTCAGGTCTCCTCGGCTGCCAGCTCGACGCTGGTCGCCCTGATCCGTGAAGGGGTGACGGTTATCGGCTTGCTGGGCATGATGTTCTACCACTCCTGGCAGTTGTCGCTGATCTTCTTCCTGGTCGGGCCGATTGTCGGTGTGCTGTTGACCGTCATCAGTCGTCGTTTCCGCAAACTGAGTCGCCAGATCCAGCATGCCATGGGCAATATTACGACCTCGACCGAGCAGATGTTGCGTGGTCACCGCGAGGTGTTGATGTTCGGTGGGCAGCAGGTAGAGTCGGAGCGATTTGCCAAGGTTAGCAACCATATGCGCCATCAGAATATGAAGATGGTGGTGGTCGATGCGCTGGGCTCTTCATCGGTGCAGATCATCGCCTCCAGTGCCTTGACTGTGCTGCTGGTGGTCGCTTCCATGCCGGGGGTGCTGAGTAACCTGACGGCGGGTGCCTTCTCGCTGATCCTGACCTCCATGATGATGCTGCTCAAGCCCCTCAAGACCCTGACCCAGATCAACAACCAATTCCAGCGCGGCATCGCCGCCAGCCAGAGTCTGTTTGATCTGATGGATCAGCCGTTGGAACAGGATCATGGCAGCCGTGAGCTGGCTCGCGCCCAAGGGCGCATCGAGCTGCGTAACGTCACCTTCACCTATCCGACCAAGGAGCAACCAGCATTGCGCGATGTCTCCTTGACCATTGAGCCTGGCAAGACGGTCGCCCTGGTTGGTCGCTCGGGCTCTGGCAAGAGCACCATTGCCAGCCTGTTGACCCGTTTTTACGACATATCCCAAGGGGAAATTCTGCTTGATGGGGTGGATATCCGTGACTACCGCCTGATGGCCCTGCGTCGCCAATTCGCTCTGGTGTCGCAAAACGTCCATCTGTTCAACGATACCGTGGCCAATAATATCGCCTATGCCGCTACGGACGAGTTCAGCCGCGAGCAGATCGAACAGGCCGCCTGCATCGCCAATGCCGACGAATTCATCCGGCAGATGCCAGAAGGCTATGACACCGTGATCGGGGAAAATGGTTCTAATCTCTCCGGCGGGCAGCGCCAGCGCTTGGCGATTGCCCGTGCTCTGCTGCGGGACAGCCCCATCTTGCTGCTCGATGAGGCCACCTCGGCACTGGATACCGAATCGGAGCGCCATATTCAGGGGGCTCTGGAGGCCTTGGCCAAAGACAGAACCACGCTGGTCATCGCTCATCGCCTGTCGACTATCGAAAAGGCTGACGAAATTCTGGTGGTTGATGATGGCCGTATCATAGAGCGTGGAACCCATGATGAATTGATGGCTCGCAATGGTGCCTATGCGCTGCTGCGTAACACCCAGTTCGGGGAGTCGGAATGACACTGCACTCCCTCTGGTATCGTCGCAATCCCTGGGTCTGGTTGCTTTACCCTCTGACCTGGATCTTCTGGTCGATCAGCCATCTGCGACGGGCTCTCTATCTGCATGATCTGCTGCCGCGCTATCGTCCCGAGGTACCGGTCATCGTGGTTGGCAACATCTCGGTGGGGGGCAACGGCAAGACGCCACTGGTGATCTGGCTGGTGCAAATGCTCCGTGAGGCCGGATATAAGCCCGGTGTGGTCAGCCGTGGCTATGGTGGCAAGGGTGCCAGTTATCCGCTGCTGGTGACGGCCGATGTTTCGGCCGGTATCTGCGGCGATGAGCCCAAGTTAATTGCCGAACGATGCCAATGTCCGGTGGCGGTCGCGCCCAAGCGAGCCGATGCGGTCAAGGCGTTGTTGGCGAGCGGTGAGGTCAATATCGTCATCTGTGACGATGGGCTGCAGCACTATGCATTGGCGCGTGATATCGAGCTGGTGGTAGTCGATGGTGATCGCCGCTATGGCAATGGCCACCTGCTGCCCATGGGGCCGCTGCGCGAAGGGCTCTGGCGGCTGGGGCATGTCGACGCGGTCATCTGCAATGGTGGTTTGCCGGCGGTCGGCGAGTATGCGATGCAGCTTAAGGCTGAGCCGCCGCGCCCTGTCAACCCGACTCTCCAGGGGACTCTTGCCGTTGGTGAGGTCGATGCTCTGGCGGGTATCGGCCATCCCCCCCGTTTTTTCAAGACCCTGCAGCAAGCCGGTTTTCGTCTGCAACAGACGGTTGCCTTTGCCGATCATCAGGAGTTCTCTGCCGAGAGTCTGTTGGCGCAGTTTGCCGAGCGTCCATTGCTGATGACCGAAAAGGATGCGGTCAAGTGCCGTGCCTTTGCTCGCGACTCCTGGTGGTATCTGCCAGTCTCAGCCTCATTGCCTCGCTCATTGCGGGATCTCATCATCAACAAATTGAAGGACAACCCCTATGGCGTTCGATCATAAGTTGCTGGAAATCATCGCGTGCCCTATTTGCAAGGGCAAGCTCAACTATGACAAGGAGAAGGGGGAGCTGGTGTGTCGAGCCGACCGTCTGGCCTACCCGATCCAGGATGATATTCCTGTGCTGCTGGAGAGCCGCGCCCGTCACCTGAGTCTGGATGAGTTGCCATCATGAGCTTTGTGGTTGTGATTCCGGCGCGCTACCAGTCGACCCGTCTGCCAGGCAAGCCTCTGGCCGATATCCACGGTAAGCCGATGATCCAGTGGGTTGCCGAGCGTGCGCTGCAGGCCGGTGCCGAGCGTGTGATTGTGGCCACCGATGATGAACGGGTGGCGGCCGCGGTAGCCCTTGATAGCGTCGAGATCTGCATGACCTCGCCATCCCATCAGTCCGGCACCGAGCGGTTGGCCGAGGTCTGCGAACGCTACGCCTTTGCTCCCGACACCATCATCGTCAACGTGCAGGGCGATGAGCCCCTGATCCCGCCGGCTATCATTCGTCAGGTGGCCGAGAATCTGGCCCAGGCGGAGGCGCCGATGGCGACTCTGGCCGTGCCGATGAGCGAGGAAGAGCTCTTTAACCCGAATGCCGTCAAGGTAGTCATGGACAGGCAGGGCTATGCGCTCTATTTCAGCCGGGCTCCCATTGCCTGGGAGCGGGAAGGCTTTGCGCAGACGCCACCGGTCGCTCGTCATCCTCATGCTCGCCATTTGGGGATCTACGCCTACCGCGCTGGTTTCATTCAGCGCTATGTCAGTTGGCAGGCGAGCGAGTTGGAGCAGATCGAGGCGCTCGAGCAGTTGCGGGTTCTCTGGTACGGCGAGCGCATTCATGTTGCCATCGCCGCCGAGACGCCACCGGCTGGCGTAGATACGCCCGAGGATCTGGCCCGGGTGAGAGCCTGGTTGGCCTCCTGAGATTTTTCAGTTAAGCGTTCGGCTCGTCAGGGCTGGATCCCGGTGACCCGGTATTCAGCCCGTTGTGCTTGGTCTTTGAGCGCCAAGCTTGCCTCGTAATATCCACCTTCTGCACAAATATTAGCAAGCTGAAACGATTCTTCTTGATCTCCCCCCGATTGCCGCTCCATATTGAAATCGCTTTCAACGGTCTCATCGATTTCATGGAGCGAGTAATGCAAAATCAAAAAGGGATCACTCTCGGAGAGTTTATCATTCGCCAACAGGCAGATTTTCCTCATGCGACCGGGGAGCTGAGTTCGCTACTGGCTTCCATTCGCTTGGCGGCCAAGATTGTGAATCGGGAGATTAACCAAGCCGGGATCAGCGACATTCTGGGTAGCATGGGCCAGGACAACATTCAGGGCGAAGAGCAACAGAAGCTGGATTGGTTTGCCAACGAGCGGTTCAAGGTGGCATTGGCCGCCCGCGGTGAGGTGTGTGGGCTGGCCTCCGAAGAGGAGGTGAATTTTGTCTGCTTCGACCCCTTGCCCGATCGTCGCTCCAAGTATGTGGTGTTGATCGATCCGCTGGATGGCTCCTCCAACATTGATGTCAATGTATCCGTGGGCACCATCTTCTCCATCTATCGGCGGGTCACGCCGGTGGGAACTCAGGTACAACTAGCCGATTTTTTGCAGCCGGGTCATCAACAGGTGGCTGCGGGCTACATCATCTATGGCTCTTCAACCATGCTGGTCTACAGCACGGGGCAAGGAGTAAACGGCTTTACCCTGGATCCATCGATCGGCTGTTTCTACCTCTCGCATCCGGATATCCAGATACCGGTTTCTGGCCGGACTTACTCGGTGAACGAGGGGAATTATTTGAAGTTTCCGGCCGGGGTGAAGCACTACCTGAAATATTGTCAGGCCGAAGATGAAGCAACGATGCGACCCTATACCTCCCGATACATTGGCTCCCTGGTTGCGGATTTTCATCGCAATTTGCTCAAGGGGGGAATTTACATGTACCCCTCAGGGACCAGTTCCCCTCAGGGAAAGCTGCGACTGCTCTATGAATGCAATCCGCTGGCGTTTTTGGTGGAGCAAGCCGGAGGGGTGGCCAGCAATGGCTTTCACCGGATCCTCGATCTGGCTCCGACGAGTTTGCACCAGCGCTCCCCGTTTTTTGTCGGATCGCCGCGCATGGTTGAGCGGTTAGAGCAACTGATGAGGGAGTATTCGTCTGATCTGGCGCCGGATGCTGGGCCTCGCTGATAGCTATGTGGCTCGCTGTTCGACAAGAAATAAGACCGCCGAAGCGCAATGCCGTTCACTTAAGAGAAATGCAGGGAGGTTCCCTTTCACCAACACGCCGTAAACCCATCCGTGGGGGCTCGATGGCGGCATCCCTGCCGCCAACGGTTGGTTCAATGGGAAGACTCCCTGCCTTAGCTGATCAGCATTGCGCCGAAGCGGTCTTTTCATGCAAGATTCAATGTAATCAATCGGTTATACGATGGGATGGGATGAAGCCCTCATCGTTGTCCGATTGCATTGAATTTTCTATTCAAGAGAAGTCAGCATCTCCTCACTGTAGGGGCGGAGTTCTTTTCCTTCCAACACACGCTGGACGTAGTCCGGATTGGCAATCAGCGGACGTCCGATGGCAATCAGATCACTACGCTTGGCCGCCAGCGCCTCGCGGGATAGCTCCGGAGTGTAACCACCGACGGTCACGAGGTTTCCTCGATAGTGACGGCGCAGGTAATCGGAGGCGCGTCCATCCAGATAATCGAAGGTGAGATTATCGTCGAAGATCCCCAGATGGATGAATGCCAGCTCCCGTTGGTTGAGGGCATCGAGCAGATGATCGAAGATGGCTCTGTCGAGCGGTGATGACTCCATGTGCACATAGGCGCCGGGAGAGAGGCGCAGGGCTGTTCGTTTTCCGCCAATGCGGGCGGTTACCGCATTCACCACCTCCAGCGCGAAACGGCAGTAATTTTCGACGCTGCCGCCATATTGATCCTGACGCTGGTTACTGGCCGGGTGCAGGAATTGGTCGATAAGGTAGCCGTTGGCACCGTGGATCTCGACACCATCAAATCCGGCGGCAATGGCATTGTCGGCGGCTTGTGCATATTCGCCGACGAGCTGGGCTACCTCATCGGTGGTGAGGGCTCTGGGCTCCGGATAACTTAATTCACGCATGCGTGGCAGGCTTCCCTGCAAGCCGATGGCCGAAGGGGCTACGGGTTGCATGCCATGAAACACGGAGTGGGAGACGCGCCCCACATGCCACAGTTGGGCAAAGATCTTGCCACCAGCCTGGTGGACTGCATCGGTAACCAGGCGCCAACCGGCCATTTGCTCATGGCTATAGATGCCAGGCGTGTTTGGGTAACCCTGGCCATCGGGGCGAATAATGGTCGCCTCGGAGATGATGAGTCCCACACTGGCTCTGTGGGCATAGTAGGCGGCCATCTGTGCTGTCGGTACCAGACCCGGGGCGGCAAAGCAGCGGGTGAGGGGGGCCATAACGATGCGATTATTCAGGGTTAACTCATCGTTCAGGGCATAAGGTTCAAACAATGGATCACGCATGACAGATTCCTGTGATTATTCTTGAATGCTCATTCAAATATATTTACGGGCAATCGGCAAGATATATTGAATGCTCATTCAAGATAATTTTGTCTCGTCCTCGTCATGGGGTAGTATGCACATCAGAGGTATGAGTCATGCGTATAGCGGAATTTGATAGAGTTCTGGTGCTGGAAAATGCCATGCAGTGCTTTCGGGCCAAGGGGTATGCTGGTACTACGATGCAAGAGCTGGTCGCGGCCATCGGCCTGCACCCTGGCAGCATTTATGCGGCTTTTGGCAGTAAGCGAGGCTTATTGCTGGCAGCGGTCGATCACTATGTTTGCCAGAAACGGGCCCGACGTCGGCAGATACTGGAGCAGCCATCGCCTCTTGCTGGCCTTGAGACCTATCTGAATTTGGTGGTTGAAGATACCCTGAGCGGTGCCTGTCTGGTGACTCGTATGCTGATGGAAATGTCGGCGCGGGATGACGAGGTGGCCGAGCGAATGCAGCAGATATGTCAGGAGCTGGAGCAGGATATCTATCAGGCCCTGGAGCGAGCGGTTGCCCGGCAAGAGCTGCTGCAAACCTCGGATATCAGCACTCTGACTGCCTACCTGCTGGTGGTTATCCAAGGAATCATCACCTTTGCGCAATGCAGCAAGGATAAAGCGCTACTGCGTGAGGTAGTGCCGTGTGCGATCCGCGCCTTGCGCAAGGTTTGATGCCACTTCACTCTATGGCTCAAACAGCATGCCTAAAACAGCAAGGGCGGTCATAAGACCGCCCTTGCTGTTTGTGTCGAGGCTTAACGCTCGCTCATGGGGCCGACGTGGCGGGTCGGTGCGCCCGTGTAGAGCTGACGAGGGCGACCTATCTTGCTGGCCGGATCGGATTGCATCTCCATCCAGTGAGAGATCCAGCCGATGGTTCGCGCCAGGGCAAAGATGACGGTGAACATCGAGGTCGGAATGCCGATGGCGTTGAGGATGATCCCGGAGTAGAAGTCGACGTTCGGGTAGAGCTTCTTGTCGACGAAGTAGGGATCGGACAACGCGATGCGTTCCAGCTCCATGGCGACATCCAGCAGCGGATGGTCGGTGACGTTCAGCTCATGCAGCACCTCGTGGCAGGTATCACGCATGACGGTGGCGCGCGGATCATAGTTCTTGTAGACCCGGTGACCGAAGCCCATCAAACGGAAGGAGTCGTTTTTGTCCTTGGCGCGCTCGACAAAGTGCGGGATGCGCTCCACCGAACCGATCTCTTGCAACATCTTCAGGCAGGCTTCGTTGGCACCACCGTGGGCTGGCCCCCACAAGGAGGCGATACCAGCCGCGATACAGGCAAACGGGTTGGCCCCCGAGGAGCCCGCCAGACGCACGCTGGAGGTGGAGGCATTCTGCTCATGGTCGGCATGCAGGATGAAGATACGATCCATCGCCCGTTCGATGACCGGATTGACCTTGTACTCCTCACAGGGCACGGCAAACATCATGTGCAGGAAGTTTCCGGCATAGCTCAGATCGTTACGTGGGTAGATAAACGGCTGGCCAATGGAGTACTTGTAGGACATGGCGGCCAGGGTTGGCATCTTGGCGATCAGACGGATGGCGGCCAATTGGCGGTGCTGCGGGTTATTGATATCCAGCGAGTCGTGATAGAAGGCTGACAGCGCACCGGCAACCCCACACATGACGGCCATCGGGTGCGAGTCACGACGGAAGGCCTTGAACAGCGAGGTCATCTGTTCATGAACCATGGTGTGGCGAGTCACGTGGGTGCAAAAATTGTTGTATTGCTCCTGATTGGGCAGTTCGCCGGTCAGCAGCAGGTGGCAGACTTGCATGTAGTCGGCATCCAGCGCCAGATCGGCGATTGGATAACCGCGATGCAGCAGGATGCCATTATCGCCATCGATATAGGTGATCTTCGACTCGCACGATGCGGTTGAGAGAAAGCCTGGGTCATAGGTGAAATAGCCATGGGCGCCGAGAGCTCGCACATCGATGACTTCGGGACCCTCGGTGCCGACCAGGATCGGCAGTTCGATGGGGGCACAGCCCGGAATATGTAGGGTGGCTACCTTGTCAGCCATAGCGCTTCTCCTTTGCTTGAAATTGCAGCGAGTCTTTGTCCATACAACCTTGAAGCATCCGTGGATGCAAAAAGAGAGACTCAGTTGTGCTAAATACGGGTCAGTTAAGCGGATCTGGAGAGAATTCCTTTCTCTCCACTCGCCTTATTCACCCATCCATGGGGAGCTCGTTGGCTGCATGATTCTGCCATCGGGGCTCAAAAGGCTATCTATCCGTGTTAACAGACAGGCATTGGGCTCAGTTGTGCTGTATTTGTATCAGATGAGGGGGGCTTGTCAATTTAACTGCTCTCGTCTGCTGAATTAGTGATCAGGGAGTGAGATCTGGCTTGGATAATCGATGTTTCTCGATTGTTGTCTATTTGTAATGAGATCAGCCGGCTAGATATACTCGATCGAGAGTTTCACTTCTCTCATCCATGCGTGAGAAATTCGGCCTGGCGAGGTCGTTCAATCGTGATGGTGTGGCCAGATCTGGAACCGACCGAATGAGCCGCTGATGCCCCGATATCGTGCAGGACATTCTCTGGTGGGCGAGGGATCACCATATTGTGGTATCAATTAGGCATCTATTGCTAAAACAGGCTATTTTCTGGATTATTCGCCGCAGTTTCCCGTTTGGGCGGCCAGTGGAATAAAAAATGAGCATCTTGCCTGGGGATTGGATTAGATGCGACGCTCCGTTTTTTGAGCCATTTTTTCTGGGCCATGATTTGAACGGGATGCGCACCGCCTGCCTGGCTAAATCGCGGTAGGATCAGCATCGGAAGAAGGGAGCAGCATGCATATGAGCCAAATGTCCGCCTGGATCGAGTCCTCTCACCTGGCAGGAGCCAATGCGAGCTACATCGAAAATCTTTATGAATCCTTCTTGCAGGATCCATCCTCGGTCAGCCCTGAGTGGCAGCAGCGTTTCACTGAACTCAAAGCTGGAACTCCCGAACCTCTGCATAGCCAAGTCTGTGAACATTTCCGGCAATTGGCGCTGGCGGGCCATGGTCGTCAGTCGATGGTCGAGGTCAAGACCGATATCCGCCAGATCCGGGTGCTGCAACTCATCAATGCCTACCGCAGTTGCGGCCACCAGATTGCCAATCTGGATCCCTTGGGGCTGTGGCATCGGCCAGCCGTCAGTGAACTGGATCCCTGGTTCTATGAGCTGAGCGACGGCGATCTGGATACCCGCTTCAATGTCGGCTCCTACATGGGCGGCTTGCCGACCATGACCCTGCGCGATCTGCTCTCATCGCTTCAGAAGAGCTACTGCGCGACCATTGGCGCCGAATACATGCACATCAACTCCATCGAGGAGAAGCGCTGGATCCAGGCGCGCCTCGAATCAGCCGAGGGACAAGCGTCGCTGTCGGCCCAAGAGCGACGGCAGGTACTGCAAGACCTGACGGCAGCCGAGGGGCTGGAGCGTTATCTGGGAGCCAAGTTCCCTGGAGCCAAGCGCTTCTCGCTGGAAGGGGGGGACATGCTGATCCCCATGGTCAAGACCTTGCTGCGCGAGGCTGGTAAGGGTGGCACTCGGGAGGCTGTTATCGGCATGGCCCATCGCGGGCGTTTGAACATGCTGATCAACGTGTTGGGCAAAAGGTCCCAGGAGCTGTTTGACGAGTTTGCAGGCAAGCATGGTGAATCCTGGGGTACCGGCGATGTGAAATATCACCAGGGCTTTTCATCGGACTTCGCGACTGAAGGCGGGGATCTGCACCTGGCGCTGGCGTTTAACCCGTCACATCTGGAGATCGTCAATCCCGTGGTGGTTGGGTCAGTGCGCGCTCGACTGGATCGGTTGGGTGACCCGACTGGCTTGAAGGTACTGCCCATCACCATTCACGGTGACTCGGCCATGGCCGGGCAGGGAGTGGTCGCCGAGACCTTCAACATGTCACAGACGCGGGCCTTCGGTGTGGGTGGCACCATCCGTCTGGTGATCAACAACCAGATCGGTTTCACCACGGCCAATCCGCAAGATACCCGCTCTACGCTCTACTGTACCGATGTGGCCAAGATGATTCAGGCCCCCATCTTTCACGTCAACGGGGATGATCCCGATGCGGTGATCTTCGTGACCCGTTTGGCGTTGGAGTTCCGCAACACCTTTCATCGCGATGTGGTCATCGATCTGGTCTGCTATCGGCGCAACGGCCATAACGAGGCGGACGAGCCCACGGCGACCCAGCCGCTGATGTATCAGAAGATCCGTCAGCACCCAACCACGCGACAAATCTACGGTGAGCGGCTGGCCTACAGCGGCGTCTTGACCGAAGACGCGGTTGAACAGCTGGTTCAGGACTACCGCACGGCTCTGGATCGGGGGGAGTGCGTGGTGCCGGAGTGGCGACCCATGGGGCCGCAATATCAAAACTGGAGTGGTTATCTGGGCCATGACTGGGATATCGGTTATGACTCCAGTTGTGGCTATGCCGAGTTACAGCGTCTGGGTGAGCTCATCTGCCGCTACCCGCAGGGGCATGAATTGCAACGCCAGGTGCAGAAAATATACGATGACCGTCTGCTGATGAGCCGCGGCGAAAAACGGGTCGATTGGGGGTTCGCCGAGAATCTGGCTTATGCCACCCTGGTTCAGGCTGGCTACCGGGTTCGCCTGACCGGCCAGGATTCCGGACGGGGTACCTTCTTCCACCGTCATGCCGTGTTGCACAATCAACTCGATGCCAGCACCTATATTCCTCTGCGTCATCTGAGCGCCGAACAGGCACCATTCGAAGTGTTTGATTCCGTGCTCTCGGAGGAGTCGGTGCTTGCCTTCGAGTATGGCTATGCCACGGCGGCTCCCGAAGGGTTGACCATCTGGGAGGCGCAGTTTGGCGATTTTGCCAATGGCGCTCAGGTGGTGATCGATCAGTTCATCTCGTCGGGTGAACAGAAATGGGGTCGGCTCTGTGGCCTGACTCTGCTCCTGCCCCACGGCTATGAAGGGCAGGGCCCCGAGCACTCCTCGGCGCGTCCCGAGCGCTACCTGCAACTGTGTGCCCAGCACAACATGCAGATCTGTGTGCCGACCACGCCGGCCCAGGTGTTCCATATGTTACGCCGCCAGATGGTGCGGCCGATGCGGCGCCCCCTGGTGGTGTTTACGCCCAAGTCTCTGCTGCGCCATCCGCTGGCGGTATCCACTCTGGACGAATTGGCTCAGGGGCGTTTCCAGAATGTCATCGGCGAGCAGGATGATCATCACGCGGAAACCATCACCCGGGTGGTGCTCTGTTCGGGCAAGGTTTATTACGATCTGCTGGAGGCGCGGCGCAAGCATGAGCTGCGGCACGTCGCTCTGGTACGCATCGAGCAACTTTATCCCTTCCCGCACTGTGAATTGGCCGCGGTGCTGGCGCCATTCACCCAATTGGCCGAGGTGATCTGGTGTCAGGAAGAGCCGCAGAACCAGGGGGCCTGGTACTGCAGTCAACACCACTTCCGCGAGGCTTTGCCGCCAGGCGTTGGGCTGCGCTATGCCGGACGCCCCGCTTCGGCGTCGCCTGCCGTGGGTTATATCTCGTTGCATCTGAAGCAGCAAAAGTTACTGGTAGAAGAGGCGTTAGGACTGGTTTAAGAGCCCAAGCTTGCAGACTTGGAGCAACAAGGCTGTGAGACTGCTGAAATAGACAAGGATAAGTAGCATGACCATTGAAATCCGCGTTCCCGATCTGCCGGAATCGGTAGCCGATGCCACCGTCGGCAATTGGCATAAGAATCCAGGTGAATTTGTCCAGGCCGGAGAGCCGCTGGTCGATATTGAAACGGACAAGGTGGTTTTGGAGGTTCCGGCTCCGGAGAGTGGGGTGTTGGCGGCGATCCTGAATGAGCGCGGAAACACTGTGTTAGCCGGACAATTGCTGGCGCAGATGCAGCCCGCCGTTGCCGACAACCACACGGTCGAGAACGGCAAGGATGCAGACATCCTGACTCCTTCGGTGCGGCGCCTGCTGGCTGAGCAGGGGGTGGATCCGCTGTTGCTGGTGGGTTCCGGCAAAGGGGGCCGGATCACCCGGGAGGATATTCAACGCCATCTAAGCCAGCCCCAAGCCATTGCCATCGAGGGAAAAAGTTCCGTGGTTCCGGGGGCTACTGTCGCTACGGTGGCCGCCGAACCGTCGGTTCTTCATGGCCAGGAGGCCGTGAGCGGACGCGAGGAGAAACGGGTACCCATGAGTCGGTTGCGGCAGCGGGTGGCCGAGCGGCTGCTGGATGCCAAAAACAGTACCGCCATGTTGACCACCTTCAATGAAGTCAACATGAAACCCATCATGGATATCCGCACCGGCTATCAGGAGCGATTCGAGAAGCGGCACAACATCAAGCTCGGCTTCATGTCGTTTTACGTCAAGGCGGTGACGGAGGCGCTAAAACGCTACCCGATCATCAATGCCTCCATTGATGGTGCCGAGATTGTCTACCACAACTATTTTGATATCAGCATTGCCGTGGCCACCGAGCGGGGATTGGTGACTCCTGTGCTGCGCGATTGCGACTGCATGTCCCTGGCGGATATCGAGCGCGGGATTAAGTCGTTGGCGGATAAGGCGCGGGATGGTAAGTTGACGGTGGATGATCTTTCCGGTGGCAATTTTACCATCACCAATGGCGGCGTATTCGGCTCTTTGATGTCGACGCCCATCATCAATCCGCCACAGAGCGCCATCCTGGGCATGCACAAGATCCAGGATAGGCCCATGGCAGTGGCCGGGCAGGTGGTGATACTGCCGATGATGTATCTGGCGCTCTCCTACGACCATCGCATCGTCGATGGTCGGGATTCGGTGGGCTTTCTGGTAACAGTCAAGGAGTTACTCGAAGACCCAACCCGCCTGCTACTGGACATCTAATATTCATCTCCGGCGCCTTGTGCGCCGGAATTTCACAACAGGGATTGAGTGTCATGAATTTGCATGAGTATCAGGCAAAGCAGTTATTTGCCGAATTTGGATTGCCGGTGCCAGCCGGTGTGGCCTGTGCCACCGCTCAGGAGGCTGTCGATGCAACGACAACCCTGGGCCAGGATAAGTGGGTCGTCAAATGCCAGGTTCACGCCGGTGGACGCGGCAAGGCTGGCGGCGTCAAGGTAGCGACCAGCAAGGAAGAGGTTCGCGCCTTTGCCGAACAGTGGTTGGGCAAGAATCTGGTCACCTATCAGACTGATGCCAAGGGGCAGCCGGTCAACAAAATTCTGGTTGAAAGCTGCAGCGGCATCGCCAAGGAACTCTATCTGGGGGCCGTGGTTGATCGCTCCTCGCGCCGTGTGGTCTTCATGGCCTCCACCGAAGGTGGCATGGAGATCGAGAAGGTCGCCCATGAGACACCCGAGCTGATCCATAAGGCCGTACTGGACCCGCTGACCGGCCCGCAGCCCTACCAGGCCCGGGAGTTGGGCTTCAAACTGGGGCTCGATGCCAATCAGCTCAAGCAGTTCACCGCCATCTTCATGGGGCTGGGCAAGA
Source organism: Aeromonadaceae bacterium (assembly GCA_041905215.1). GTDB lineage: Bacteria > Pseudomonadota > Gammaproteobacteria > Enterobacterales > Aeromonadaceae > Pseudaeromonas. The sequence continues at coordinate 3,878 of JAYRLO010000004.1, read as the reverse complement.
TGTTTGTCACCCATGATCTCTCTTTGCTGGAGATCAACCCGCTGGTGATCACCACTGAAGGCAACCTGCTCTGCCTGGATGGCAAGATCAACATCGACTCCAACGCCCTCTATCGCCAGCCCAAGTTGCGGGCGATGCACGATGTGACCCAGGAAGACGAGCGCGAAGCTCATGCTGCAGAGTGGGAACTCAACTATGTGGCCCTCGATGGCAACATCGGCTGCATGGTCAATGGTGCCGGTTTGGCGATGGGCACCATGGACATCATCAAGCACCATGGTGGCCAACCGGCCAACTTCCTCGATGTGGGTGGTGGAGCCACCAAGGAGCGGGTGACCGAGGCCTTCAAGATCATCCTCTCCGATGACAAGGTCAAGGCGGTACTGGTCAACATCTTCGGCGGTATCGTTCGTTGCGATCTGATTGCCGATGGCGTCATCGGTGCGGTAGCCGAAGTAGGGGTCAAGGTTCCGGTGGTGGTCCGTCTGGAGGGCAACAATGCCGAGTTGGGCTCTGAGCGTCTGGCACAGAGTGGGTTGAATATCATTGCTGCCAAAAGTCTGACCGATGCGGCGGTGCAAGTGGTGAAGGCAGCGGAGGCCGTGGCATGAGTATCCTGATCAACAAAGACACCAAGGTGATCTGCCAAGGCTTCACCGGCTCGCAGGGGACTTTCCACTCCGAGCAGGCTATTGCCTATGGTACCCAGATGGTCGGCGGGGTTTCACCGGGCAAGGGTGGCTCTACTCACCTTGGGCTGCCGGTGTTCAATACCGTGCGTGAAGCCGTTCTGGCGACAGGGGCGACTGCTTCCGTCATCTATGTTCCGGCCCCTTTCTGCAAGGATGCCATCCTCGAGGCCATTGACGCGGGTATCCAGCTCATCGTCTGCATCACCGAGGGCATTCCGACTCTGGATATGCTGCAGGTCAAGTGCAAGCTCGAAGAGACCGGTGTATGGATGATTGGTCCGAACTGCCCCGGGATCATCACCCCGGGCGAGTGCAAGATCGGCATCATGCCGGGTCACATCCACCTGCCAGGCAAGGTGGGTATTGTCTCGCGCTCCGGTACCCTGACCTATGAAGCGGTCAAGCAGACCACGGATGCGGGTTTCGGCCAGACCACCTGTGTCGGTATCGGTGGCGATCCCATCCCCGGCTGCAACTTCATCGACATCCTGGCCGAGTTCCAGAACGATCCGCAGACCGAGGCCATCGTCATGATCGGCGAGATAGGTGGCACCGCCGAGGAGGAGGCTGCCGCCTTCATCAAGGCTCATGTCACCAAGCCGGTGGTCTCCTATATCGCGGGCGTCACGGCGCCAGCGGGCAAGCGGATGGGCCATGCCGGCGCCATCATCGCCGGTGGCAAGGGCACCGCGGTGGAAAAATTTGCCGCTCTCGATGCTGCTGGTGTCAAGACGGTGCGCTCGCTGGCCGATATTGGTTCTGCCCTCAAAGAGGTGACTGGCTGGTAATGAGCCGTTAACCGGTGATGCAACGCCGCCTTCGGGCGGCGTTGTCGTATTTGGCGCCCTGAAAATAAACAAGCCAGCTCGAAGGCTGGCTTGTCGTATTGGGATGCTTGAGACTGAGATTAGAACTCGGCGGTACGCGGGGTACGCGGGAACGGGATCACATCACGCACGTTGCCCATGCCGGTGACATAGACCACCAGACGCTCGAAGCCCAGACCGAAACCAGCGTGCGGCACGGTGCCGTAGCGGCGCAGATCACGGTACCACCAGTAATCTTCCTTATTCAGGTTCATCTCGGCCAGACGGGCATCCAGCACGTCGAGACGCTCTTCACGCTGGGAGCCGCCGATGATCTCGCCGATGCCGGGAGCCAGGACGTCCATGGCCGCGACTGTCTTGCCATCGTCGTTGAGGCGCATGTAGAACGCCTTGATATCTTTCGGGTAGTTCTTGACGACGACCGGAGCCTTGAAGTGTTCCTCGGCCAGATAGCGTTCGTGCTCGGACTGCAGATCGATACCCCACTCGACATCGAAGTCGAACTTCTTGCCACAGTTTTTCAGGATCTCGATGGCATCGGTGTAGTCGACCTGGGCGAAGTCGGAGGAGACAAACTTCTCCAGACGGGTAATGGCTTCCTTGTCGATGCGTTCGGCGAAGAACTCGAGATCATCGCGACGCTCGTTCAGTACCGCCTGGAAGACATACTTGAGCAGGGCTTCGGCCAGCTTGGCGTTGGCTTCCAGATCGTTGAAGGCTACTTCCGGCTCGATCATCCAGAATTCGGCCAAGTGACGGCTGGTGTTGGAGTTTTCGGCGCGGAAGGTTGGGCCGAAGGTGTAAACCTTGGAGAGTGCGCAGGCGTAAGTTTCGGCGTTGAGCTGGCCGGAAACGGTCAGGAAGGCCTCTTTGCCGAAGAAATCCTGGCTGTAATCGACAGTACCCTTGTCGGTACGTGGCAGGTTTTCCATATCCAGAGTCGAGACCCGGAACATCTCACCAGCCCCTTCACAGTCGGAGGCGGTAATCAGAGGGGTAGAAACCCAGACAAAGCCATCTTCGTGGAAGAAGCGGTGAATGGCCTGGGCCAGGCAGTTGCGTACACGGGTGACGGCACCCATCAGGTTGGTACGTGGACGCAGGTGTGCCTGTTCACGCAGGAATTCGATGGTGTGACGCTTGGCAGCCATCGGATAGGTGTCTGGATCATCGACCCAACCGATCACCTGAACGGCGGTGGCCTGTAGCTCGAACGCCTGGCCGGCGCCTTGGGAGGCGGCAACGACACCGGTAACCTCGACGGAGCAGCCGGTGGTCAGACGCAGGACATCCGCTTCGTAATTGCTCAGGGTGTTGGGTACCACGGCCTGTACTGGATGGAAACAGGAGCCATCATGGACGGCCAGGAAGGAGATCCCGGCTTTGGAGTCACGGCGAGTACGGATCCAGCCCTTGATGGTCAGGCTGGTGCCAACGGCAAATTTGCCCTTGAGCACATCGGCTACGGATGCATGGGTCATCTGATTAACTTCTCCAACTTATTGTCATTCCGGACTCCTAGCCCGGTTTTTCGATCGCATCATCTTACCCGCGCCGAGTCAGGACTCAAGCAAAAGATGGCCTGGCGGGCTACAAGCCTGTCCAGTTGATGCGCCTGAAATATCAAGGTTGTGGCGGTGGTGAGCTTGACGTTGAGGTTGCTGCCGTGAGGCTATCCATCAGGTGATTGAAGTTTTCACTCAGTCGTCCGAGTTCATCGTTGCGCTCCACCGGGAGGCGAATGGTGCGATCGCCCAGATCGGTGGCTCGCTCCATGGCCAGCGAAATGCGCTGCAGCGGACCGACGATCTGCCGCCGGATAATATAGAGTGCCAGCAACAGGCCAGCGCCAAACAAGAGACTCAGCAGCAGGGCTGTGGTCAGCAGATCTGTTTCGATCTGGGCAAGCGCCGGTGTTAATGCGTAGTCGAGGCGCACCCGCACGAGCGTTTTGCCGGCGGAGGTGGGCTGGCATTCCGGGCAGGCTTTCATCAGGAGTTGGGAGTCGACCAGCCAGGGCTTTTCGACCACGAGGATGGTCTCCTTGCCGCGCTCGATAAGCTGTTGCGAAAGCGGCGTGGCGACCGTCGGGGTGGGGGTAACCTCCGCCGAGAGTGGTTTTAGTTGCAGATCCAGCATCAGCGGGTGGTGCAAAATGCGTTGCCGCAGTGCCTCGTGTGCATGGACCATCTGTTCGCCAGGCAAGTTGTCGAGCCCTTCGACATAGGCCTGCAACAGTTGTTCGGCTTGCAGCCCGTACATAGCCAAGGCCATCTGGCGTTCGCGATAAGCCTGATGGCTAGTAGTGCCGATGAGCACGGATGAAAAGATGAGCAGCAGGACAAAACAGACTTTTCCT
>JAYRLO010000253.1:0-4424 GCA_041905215.1 Aeromonadaceae bacterium | reverse complement strand
TCCACCCCCAGGAGCTGGCGCTCCCCCTCAATCGGTGCAACCTTCCGGGCTATCTCATCGCCTCGCTGAGCTATCAGGCCGCGCCCTGCCCGCTGCTTCTCGATGGCATAGAGCCACACTTTGCCGATCTGTTTGTGCATCTGCGCCGCCAGGCCAATGCCGCTGCACGGGCCGCCCGTTTCATCGACTACATGGCCGTGCGCTTTCGCCTGCCGGACCACGAACTGACCCCCTGGCCCGAGGCCGAACCAGTGCCACGCCCGGCTGCCAACTACCGCCGCCTGTTGCTGGGCTGGATGTTCGACTCCGACTCGGATGCCGGCGCCGCGCTCCGTTGCTGGGTGGAATCCCGCTTCGGCCTGCGCACCCTCTACCACCGGCAGCCCATCGATGGCCCCATCGACGGCGAGGAGAGCCCGGCGCGCGGAGCCTTCTTGCAGGCTGCCACCCGCATGCTCTACCACACCAACGCGCTGGATACCCAGCTCGATCTGCTCTACACCTTCTGCCAGTTCGAGCTGGCCTGCCGTTTCCCCAACCAGCGCCACCTGACCCTCTATCGCGGCGGCAGCGAACACTCCTGCCCCTCCGACGCCGGGCCCGCCATCTTGTGCGTCAACAACCTCAGCTCCTTCACCCGCGAAATCGATGAGGCCTACCGCTTCGGCTCGCGGGTGTATTGTGTCGAAGTGCCCTTAAGCAAGATCGTCTGCTTCGACAGCCTGCTTCCTGGCAGTCTGGGGGGCGAATCCGAGTTCATGGTGCTCGGGGGCCTCTATCCGGTGACCCCCGCGTTATAAGGCAACTGGTGCAGCGCCCTATGGTTCAACGAAGAGAGGGAGTAGCCCTCATGCTTGCCCGTTAAGCGACTCGGGAGAGACAACCTCTCGCACCAACACGCCGTAAACCCTTCCCTGGGGGCTCGATGGCGGCATCCCTGCCGCCAACGGTTGGCGCGAAAGGCTATCTCTCCCCCGCTACCGAAGGGCATTACGAGAGTCTCCGGCATTTTTTCAGTAAACAGCATCCCCCGGTGAATCAACCCGGCACGGCGGAGTCCAGGGCTGTCGGCTGTGTGACAAAGCCGACAATCGCCGCCTCATTGTTTCCCTCGATAGTCGGAAAAGAACAGATAACCAATTGAATTAATTGAAAAGTGCGTTTGGCGTGCCACTTGCTTTCCTAACGATAAACCTCAACCGGAGAGCCGTATGCTGCAAATCGACCCTGATGCCCTGGAAGCCTTATACCGGGTGCAAAATCAGCTCACGTCCCCGGCACTCGGGCTACGCCTGATCCCCTCCGGCGATGCCTGTCAGGGATGGCAACTGCAACTGGGCTGGAGCAATCGGCTGTTGGCCGATGATCTGCGCTGGCAGTGTGGCGAGCTGACCCTGATCGCCGACCGCCACCACTGGCCCCTGTTGCGCGGCAGCCAGCTCTCCTTGAGTGAAAAAAATGGCGAGGCGGGGCTCAGCGTGCGATTGCAACCAGCCAACTGCCAGTGTGAACACAGCAGCTGTGAACCAGCCGCCCAGCATTAATCCGACGAATCACCAGCGGGAGAGACGCATCATGTGGAACTATTCAGAGAAAGTTAAGGATCATTTTTTCAACCCGCGTAACGCCCGGATCCTGCCCGATGCCAACGCCATCGGCGATGTCGGCTCCATCAGCTGCGGCGACGCCCTGCGCCTGATGCTGCAGGTGGATCCGGCCAACGAAGTCATCCTCGATGCCGGGTTCCAGACCTTCGGCTGTGGCAGTGCCATCGCCTCCTCCTCGGCGCTGACCGAGATGGTCATCGGCAAGACCCTCGACGAGGCGGCGCTCATCAGCAACCAGGATATCGCCGACTACCTCGACGGCCTGCCCCCAGAGAAGATGCACTGCTCGGTGATGGGCAAGGAGGCACTGGATGCCGCCATCGCCCGCTACCGCGGTGTCGAATGGCATGACGACCACGAGGAGGGTGCCCTGATCTGCAAGTGCTTCGCCGTGGACGAGGGCAAGATCGTCAAGGCGGTGCGGGAAAACGGCCTGACCACCCTGCTGGAGGTGATCCACTACACCAAGGCTGGCGGCGGCTGCAGCACCTGCCACGAGAAGATCGAACAGGTGCTGACCAAGGTGCTGGCCAGCAGCCAGTGCGAGCAGGTGCAGCAGAAGGCCTATGCCAAATCCGGCAGCGTGGCCATGCCCGCCGCACCGAGCGCCGTCGCCACCAGCCCAGCCCCCGAAGCCGACAGTGCCCAGTGGCAACAGGTCGCCGCCGTCATCGAGCAGATGCGTCCACACCTGCAGGCCGATGGGGGTGACGTCACCCTGATCGCCGTCAGTGCCGACAAGGTCGAGGTAGCCCTCTCCGGCAACTGCATGGGCTGCATGATGACCGACATGACGCTGGCCTGGATCCAGCAAAAATTGATGGAGACGCTCGGCCGCTATGTGCGCGTCGTCAGTGCCGCCGAAGCCCTGGTGTGAGAAGGAGTTCCCCATGCAAGCCACCTATCTGGATAACAACGCGACCACCCGACTCGACCCGGTCGTTCTCGATGCCATGATGCCCTTTCTGAGCGAGCACTATGGCAATCCCTCCTCCATCCACGGCTTTGGCGAGCCGGTGCGCAAGGCCATCGAGCAGGCGCGCGCCCAGGTCGCCGCCCTGCTCGGCGCCGAACACGCCAGCGAGATCGTCTTTACCTCCTGCGCCACCGAGGCCAACAGCACGGCGATCCTCTCCGCCGTTGAGGCACTGCCGGATCGCAAGAGCATCATCACCTCGGTGGTCGAACACCCGGCCATCCTCGAGGTCTGCGAACACCTCGAACGTCAGGGCTACACCATCCACCGCCTGCCAGTCGATGGTTTGGGGCGCCTCAATCTGGAGGAGTACCAGGCGCTGCTGAGTGACGATGTGGCGCTGGTGAGCGTCATGTGGGCCAATAATGAAACCGGCACCCTGTTCCCCATCGAGCAGATGGCGCAGATGGCCAAGGCTCGCGGCATCCTGTTTCATACCGATGGGGTACAGGCCGTGGGCAAGCTGCCCATCAACCTGGCCACCAGTGCCATCGATCTGCTCTCCTTCTCCGGTCACAAGTTGCATGGCCCCAAGGGGGTCGGCGCCCTCTATGTGCGCCGTGGCACCCGCTTTCGCCCGCTGCTGCGCGGTGGCCATCAGGAGCGCGGCCGCCGTGCCGGCACCGAGAATAGCGCCGGCATCATAGGTCTGGGCATGGCCTGCGAACTGGCCGAGCTGCACATGCCGATGCTGCAGGGGCCGATCCGCGAACTGCGCGATCGGCTACAGGAGGGGCTACTGGCCCGCATCCCCTGCGCGCGAGTCACCGGTGATCCGGAACATCGCACCGCCAACACCCTGAACATCGCCTTCGAGTATGTGGAAGGGGAAGCCATACTGCTGATGCTCAACCAGCTTGGCATCGCCGCCTCCAGCGGCAGCGCCTGCACCTCCGGCTCCCTGGAGCCCTCCCACGTCATGCGCGCCATGGGTATCCCCTACACCGCTGCCCACGGCAGCATCCGCTTCTCGCTGTCGCGCTACACCCGCGAGCGGGAGATCGAGCTGGTGCTGACCCAGTTGCCACTCATCATCGAGCGGCTGCGGTCGATGTCCCCCTACTGGCAGCAGAATAAACCGGCGGTCACCGGCATCGGAGAGTTTGCCCCGGCCTACGGGTGAGCGGGCATTGAGGGCCAATGACCATTAGCCCCATGGTCGCAAGGCGCCATCGCTTGGTGATGGCGCCATAACATCGGCGCCAACCCCCGACCTTGGCTTGGCTCTGGTAGGTTGGTGCTGAGCGCAGCGATGCCCAACGTTTACCGTGCCTCAAATCCGTTCACCCTGAGCCTGTCGAAGGGCGATCAATCACACTCGCCTCGTTGATCCCATGCTGTTTGATTTATCGCACAATTCAGCAGGAAAATTTTTAATACTCTGCTATCAGGTTCAGATGAATCGGAGCCGGATGCGGGGCATTGAGTAGTGCGTCAAACTCGTGTGGTAGCCATGGCAATCGCCAACAAGCCCATGACCGTCTACCCAAGCTGCTTATCTTCTTGATGGCTGCAACAAAATGCCAGCAAGGTTCGAGTAAATCCCAACTACAGATAAGCAAGCAATCTGCCACCTATCCAGTGGATTGCTGGTCAATAAAACACCAATTGCTTGATTGAGTGAGATTTTCACACAAGCAGGCAAAATACATGTGGAAAAATCCTTCGAGTAACAGAGAAATCTTTCCGTTCAACAAGCTGTTAGCTGCCCAAGTAATCCACACACGGAGGTTATATGTTTATTCAAGAACTTGAAGTGACTTTAGAAGAGTTACAATCATTAGATCAAGAGCGAATAGCCAGTTCATGTAAAATCCCCGTGTATTATGAATTAGAATCGG
>JAYRLO010000252.1:0-4456 GCA_041905215.1 Aeromonadaceae bacterium | reverse complement strand
CCTGGAGTCCGGACGAACGCAGACACGTCGTGAATACTTCCTTGTAGCCTCGATGGCGGCATCCCTGCCGCCAACGGTCTGCTTTTCGTCCAGACTCCATCCATCTGCCGAGCTGTTCCGACGCATTACAGCGACTTAGGTAGCGCTAAGCTGACCCTCTGCACCAGGGATGGCGCGGCGGAGCCCCCATGGATGGGTTCACGGCGAGTCAGCGTGCGCCACCTTGTCGATGTAGCAGAAATCCGCAACAGACAGCAGGGATAGAACCATAAAAAAACCCGCCAATCAGCGGGTTTTTGCGGCGCGGCGACGTTACTTCTGCAGCGTCACGCGCTTGATGAAGATGGGTTCGACCGGCACATCACTGGCGCCGAGGCGGGGCTCGTCGCCGGTGGGTTGCAAGGCGATCTTGTCCAGCACATCCATCCCCTTGACCACGGTGCCAAACACCGTGTAGCCAGCCCCCATGCCCGCATCCAGTGACAGGTTATCCTGCAGGTTGAAGTAGAACTGGCGGGTGGCGCTGTCCGGATCCTGGGTGCGTGCCATGGCAATGGTGCCGCGGCGGTTGGAGAGACCATCGCGGGACTCATTGACCACGGGCGCTCGGGCTGTCAGTTGCTGGAAGTTGGCATCATAACCACCACCTTGCACGACAAATCCCGGGATCACGCGGTGAAACAGCGAGCCGTCGTAGCTGCCATCCTGCACGTAGCTCAGGAAGTTGGCGACTGTCTTCGGCGCCTTGCTGCTGTCCAGGGCAATGACCACTGGGCCGTAGCTGGTCTCCATCACCACGGTCGGTGTGGCTGTTGGTGTCACTGTGGCCTGCTTTGCCGCACAGGCAAACATCGGTAGCAGTGCCAGGGCGAGGATCCAGTGTTTCATCAGTAGCTACTTCCCTTGATGTAGTTGCGCAGTTGGCTGTCTTGCAGGATCTGCTCGAGCAGTGAAGAGAGGTGCTCGTTCAACTGCAACTCGATGTCGCCGATATCAGGCTGGGTGGCACTCTCCTTCATGGCGGACTTGCGGAACTCCTTGGTGATGCTGGCGCCGTTGCGTTCGGCTTTCACCTTGACCTGCAGGTTGACCTTGCTCTTGTAGACCAGACCCGGCTTGGTGATTTCTGACTGCAGCTGATCGACGATCAGGGTCAGATGGGTGTCACCTTGGGCCGAGATCTGAGCCCCTTGCGCCATCAGCCCCTTGCCGAGGCGATCGGCCAGCACGCTGGCTGGGCTGACGTTGTTTGGCAGCAGTACGACGGGCTCTTTCTTGATCTTGATCTTGATGATCTGGCTGCCGACGCGAGTGTCCTGGTTGTCGATGGCAACGGCATTGCCGCTGTAGATGTTGTCCGGCTGGTCGTTGATCTGCGGGTTGATGCTGGCACTCTCCGGCCAGGTGGTGGCGCAGCCACCGAGGGTCAGAGCGAGCAGGGCAAACAGTATGCTTTTCATGGTGACTCCCTAGGATTTAATTGCGCGTAAAATAACAAACTTTTGGTTAGAGGCAATACAGTCAACCCGATTAAACAGGCGTTGTAGCTTGATGTGATAGCCCAGATGTCGGTTCCCGACGATCCGAAGCTCACCGCCCGAGGTCAGACAGCGCTCGGCATCGCAAAACATCTGCCAAGCCAGCTGATCCGTGATGGTCTGCAACTGGTGAAACGGTGGGTTGCACAGCACCGCCTGCAAGGAGCCGCTGGCGACCTGTTCCAGACTATTGCCGAGCAAAAATTGGCAGCGACGCAGATCCGCCGGGCGATTGGTTTCGACATTCAATCGGCTGGATGCGATGGCCATATGGGACTCATCGAGAAATAACAACTCGGCATCCGGATTGCCTGCCAGCGCACTCAAGCCAATGACGCCGTTGCCGCAGCCCAAGTCCGCGATGGTGCCCGAGAGGCCCTGGGGTAGATGCTGCATAAACAGCCGGGCTCCGATATCCAAGCTGGCACGTGAGAAGACGTTGGCATGGTTGTGGATGCGTTCGCCGCTGTCGGGCAACTCCCAAACGGTCGGGTAGGGATTGACCGGTTGCGGGCGTTCGGTCACCTGGGTATGGATCAAGCGTGCCTTCTTCCAGGCCAGCGAGGTGCGGGTTGGCCCCAGGATCTGTTCAAACAGCGCCAGGGTCGAGTTGTGGATGTCACGGGCCTTGGCGCCAGCCAGGATGCGGGTGGTCGGGGTCACTACGGCTTTGAGTGCCAACAGCTGTTGTTCCAGCAGGGCCAACGTCTTGGGTACCTTGAGGATCACCAGCGCCGGGGCTGCTGGCAGCGGGTCGAGGGAGCCGAGCAGAGTTACCGACGACATCAAGATCCCATTACGATCCAGGTTGCGGCGGGTTGACTCCTGACTCAAAAAGGAGTCGCTGACACAGATGGGTGAATGGGCGTGCAGGGCGCACGCCAGAGCGCCAAAGGTATCGTTCAGGATCAGCAAGGGGCCTGCGTGTGCTGGCTCCTCGAAGTCGAAGGTTGCCAGCTCCTGTAATAGGTACTCATCGGCAGCCTCCCAAGCTTGCAGATTGTTATCCGTGGTCGGTGGGTAACGCTCCAGGGACAGCAGCTGGCCTGCCAGTTCAACTTGGCTCATTCGAATCTCATTGCGATGAATTGGATCAGAAACCGCTATTCTACCTGCCTGCTTCGGTTTCACCAATTGTCGCGCTGTTCTTTGCGGGGCGCATGGGGAAGTGGTTGCTGCGCTTGAGTCATCGGTACTCTCCCGTTATGGTGCTGACTCACTATTTCCGTCACCCGCACTGTCGAGTCATGTCACGGAGACCGAAGATGTCGATGCAACAACAGATAGCAATCAAGCTCCAGCAGGCCTTTTCCCCGGCTCATCTGGAGGTGATCAACGAAAGCCATATGCACAGAGTCACCCCCGGAGTCGAAAGCCACTTCAAGGTGGTGCTGGTCAGCGAACAATTTGTCGGCCAACGCCCCTTGGTCCGTCATCGAGCTGTCAACTCGGTACTGGCGGCGGAGTTGTCCGGAGTGGTTCACGCCCTGGCCCTGCATACCTATACGCCGGATGAGTGGTCACAGCGCGGATGCGCTCCGCGAACGGCCCCCTGTGTCGGCAAGCCGTGATGGTCAGCCGCTGACCGCTGAAAGTAACGGTACAAGAGGTATCGTTTTTGTGACATCCGGTGCAGATAGCCACTGAATTGGCATCAGCAGTACCGTTTTTATGCTAGTCTCTTGCCCTGAGCCAGGATGGCATCGTTATGATTTTTGTCGTTTTTTTGAACCTCGTTAGCCATCCCGAACGGCTGTTATTCGGCAGGCCCCAGAGCTTGCTTTCCTTTCTCTGCCAATCAACCGGGAAAGACGATGATCACGATTAGCAAAGGGCTGGATCTGCCCATTCAGGGTACGCCGTTACCCACCATCTATGATGGCGCCTCAGTGCGCCATGTCGCGCTTCTTGGCGAAGAGTTCCCCGGGCTGCGGCCGACCCTGCTGGTCAAGGTCGGTGATGTGGTGCAGAAGGGGCAGGTTTTATTCAGTGACAAAAAGAACCCGGGCGTCTTATTTACCGCTCCGGCGGCGGGTCGTGTCGAGGCGATTCATCGAGGTCCGCAGCGGGTCTTTCAGTCTTTGGTGATTGCCTGTGACGAGAGCCTGGGCGCCATCAGCTTCCCGCGGCATGACTCCGATGCGTTGAGCCAACTGTCCCGAGACGCGGTGCAGCAGCAACTGATCGACTCCGGTCTGTGGACGGCGCTTAGAACCCGCCCTTATAGCAAGACGCCGCTGCCGGGCTCGGTGCCGCGTGCCATCTTCGTCACGGCGATGGATACCAACCCGCTGGCGCTGGATCCAGCCCAGGTGATCCTGGAGCAACCGGCAGCATTCCTCGATGGTCTGGCAATCCTCTCGCGTCTGACCGATGGCAAGGTGCATGTCTGCAAGGGAGAGGGCAGCCTGCCCCGCTCGCCCTTGCATCAGGTCGTGGAGCAGATCTTCGTCGGACCTCATCCGGCTGGACTGCCGGGCACTCACATTCATTTTCTGGAACCGGTATCGGCCAGCAAGACGGTGTGGCATGTCGGCTATCAGGATGTCATCGCCATCGGCCATCTGTTCGTCCGCGGTGAGCTCTATAACGAACGCATCATCAGCCTGGCTGGCCCGGGCGTGCTGACCCCCCGCCTGCTGCGTACTCAGTTGGGTGCTTGCATCAGCGAGCTGACCGCAGGCGAATTGCATGGCGGCGAGCTGCGCGTGCTCTCGGGCTCGGTGCTCTCCGGCGCTGTGGCCAAGGGGGTGCATGATTACTTGGGCCGCTTCCATCTGCAGATCTCCGTGCTGGCCGAGGGGCGCGACAAGGAGTTTCTCGGCTGGGTCATGCCGGGAAGGAAGCGCTTCTCGATCACCCGCAGCTTTCTGGGCCATCTGTTCCGCGGCCAGAAGTATGCCTTCACCACCGCCAAG
>JAYRLO010000251.1:0-4477 GCA_041905215.1 Aeromonadaceae bacterium | reverse complement strand
AACCGAGCAGTTCATTCATATCGCTTGGATCCGTGCCGAGCCAGGCCATGATGTCGTGGAATTCGGCGCCGATGGCATCATCCTGCTCGCCGAGTACGCGGGCGTGTTCCATGTAGGCGGCGGCCCCCTTGAGGCCATACAGGCAGAGCAGACGCAAACCGAGAATATCGGCACCCACCTCGGCGGCGCCGCGGTTGACGGCGGCGCTCGGGGCCCAGGCCAGCAGTGCGGCCTTTTCGCTGGTCAGCTCGACGGCGGCCGGCCCTGTGGCCAGCTCCGGCAGTTGACCTGCGGCGACACAGGCGGCTTCGTAGCGCTCTTTCAAGCTGGCGCGGGCCTGTTGGGCATCACGGATGAAGGCGAGGATGCGCTCACTGTCGAAGTTGACGTTGGTCAGGGTGGCGAAGAAGGCCTGACAGACATGGGCGTCGATGTCGCGGTCGATGATACCGAAGGTGCGGGCCTTCAGGGCGTAGGCGCTGACACCCTGCAGCAGATAGATCAGTACATCCTGCAGATCGGAGACTTCGCTGGTCTTGCCACACATGCCCATGGCATAGCTGCAACCGGTGGCAATCGGGGTACGGATGGTGTGTTCACATTGCACGCAAAACATGGTGACTCCTGACAATAAGACGATACGAACGGGCGCTGAGCCCGGTGACGGAGATCGCTATTACAAGGAGCATGCCAGGAGTATTTTTATCTATAAATCAAATGGATATATTGGTGATGCTGCGGCTTTGCGTCAAATTGACCCAGTCTCTGGTGCGGTCAATTGGACTCATCGGGTCATTTTGACTCGGTTGTAGCTTGTTGCTCCCGCAACTCACCGATACGGTCCCATAGCGCCTCGATCTGCGGCTGGAGGGCATGATAAAAGCGAGGATTGAACAGCAGGTAGTAATCCTTGCGAGCCAGGGGGGGCGAGAGCTTCTCGAACTGATCGGATCGAGTGGCAATCGCGGTATCGCCTGCCTCTTCCAGTGTGGCATAGGCGCACAGACGTCCTTTGGCCAACAACTTGAGCAGTGCGTCGGCGCCTTTACCCGCATGAGCATTCATCTGGAATTGTTTGAGATATTCGCTCACGGACCAGCCTTCGTTGTAGCCAACCGCGCACCCCTCGGGGCGTAGCTGAGCACCGTCCCACTCGACCGCACTGCCTCGTTGGCGATAAAGCACATAGTTGAGTGTCGCAAGACGACGATCGGAATCCAGCTGGCCGTTGCGCATCGGATAACTGAGCTTGCTGGCGCGATCCAAGGTCCAGGAGTAGAAGAGAGCCGCATCGACGTCCCCTATATTTGCGGCATGAAGGACGCGCAGCGTGGGAAGATGCTGCCAGACGATCTGGCAGCCACTCTGCAGGGCCGCTTGCTCCACGAGAGCAAAAGCGGTTCCTTGCGGGCCGGCGCTGGGTACATTTCGTTCAATATGGGGTGGGATCGGTTCGTCGTTATAGCCGATGGTGATGCGACAGTCGTTTGCCATGACGGGTGTTGCCAGCAGCATGGTGAGTCCGACGAACACGAATCCAAGTTTGTGCATCTGCCTGCTCCAGAGCGCGCGCATGCCTTGATTATAGTCAGTTGCTATTTTTTTGTTCAGAGCCTCGCTATGGCCAACTTCTCACGCAAAAAATCGAGCCAGGCGCGTAGGCGAGGGTTGCGCTGGGCATCGGTGTAGAAGACGGCGTGAATGGGCCGCGAGGCCCCGCTGTTGCTGCGCGCCAGCACCTCGACCAGGGCCCCGCTGGCTCTATCCTCACCAGTCATAAAGTCCGAGAGACAGACCAGCCCTTCCCCCGCCAGCGCCAGCTGACGCAAGGTTTCGCCACTGCTAGCCTTGAGCTGGGGCTGGATGGGCAGGCGATCGCCATGCTCGCCCATCAATGGCCAGAGATTCAGGTTGTCGCTGGTGCTGAAGCCCAGCAACTGATGCTGGGCCAGATCGGTCGGCAGCACCGGGGTGCCGCAACGGGCCAGATAACTGGGGGCGGCCAGGATGCGCAGCCGCGAGCTGCCCAGCGGTAGGGCGCGCAGCGAGGAGTCGGCAAGCTCGCCGATGCGGATGGCGACATCGACCCGGCGCTCCAGCAGGTTGATGAAGCCGTCGGAGCTCTCCAGTTGCAACTCGATGGCCGGGTAGCGACGGCGGAACTCGCCGATGAGCGGCACCAGCTGGTGCAGGATAAACGGAGTCGCGGCATCGACTCGGAGTACCCCCTGCGGTTGTTGGCGACGGGCGAGCAGCTGGTTCTCGGCATCGGCCATGCCGTCGAGGAGTTCGGCGGCCCGGCGGTAGAACCACTCGCCCTCGTCGGTCAACGTGACGCGGCGGGTGGTGCGGTTGAGCAGCTGGGTGGCCAGTTTCTGCTCGAGGCGTTTGACGCCACGGCTGACCACAGAATTGTCGATGCCGAGATTATCGGCGGCCTGACGAAAGCTACCCGCCTCAACTACGGCGACAAACAGCGTCAGCTCATCGGAGTGAGTTTGCATTGCTGCTCCATGGGCAATTGTTTTATGACTTTATAGTCATTTTTGCCATAAAAGCCCAGCGCCATACTCGCGCCACTGCCCGCTGTGGGCTCATTTTCCAAGGAGACTCTATGCCATTGGCGCTTTTTGCCCTCACCCTCAGTGCGTTTGCTATCGGCACCACTGAATTTGTCATCGTCGGGTTGATCCCGACCATCGCCGAACAGCTGCAGGTGAGCCTGCCCTCGGCCGGACTGCTGGTCAGCCTCTATGCCCTCGGCGTTGCCCTCGGTGCTCCGGTGCTGACGGCGCTGACCGGTCGCGTGCCGCGCAAGACCCTGTTGCTGGCGCTGATGCTGCTGTTTATCGGCGGTAACCTGCTGGCCTGGCAGGCCCCCGGTTACGCCACCCTGATCTTGGCGCGCATCCTCACCGGACTGGCCCACGGTGTCTTCTTCTCGGTGGGTTCGACCATCGCCACGGGCCTGGTCAGTCGCGACAAGGCGGCCAGCGCCATCGCCATCATGTTTGCGGGACTGACGGTGGCTCTGGTCACCGGTGTGCCGCTGGGCACCTGGATCGGCCAGACGTTTGGCTGGCGCGAGACTTTTCTGGCCGTCTCGCTGCTCGGTTTGCTGGCTCTGATAGGCTCGGCGCTGCTGATCCCGGCTCATCTCAAGCACAGTGCGCCGCCGGCGTGGCGCGATCAGCTGCGGGTGCTGACGGCACGCCCGCTGTTGAAGGTCTATGCCAAGACGGCTCTGGGGTATGGGGGCACCTTCACCGCCTTTACCTTTCTCTCGCCGATCCTGCAGCAGATCAGCGGCTTTACGCCCAATCAGGTCAGCCTGTTGCTGCTGGTCTATGGGGTCTCGGTGGCGGTCGGTAACCTGTGGGGTGGTCGTCTGGCCGACCGTCTGGGACCGGTGCCGGCGCTGCGTCGGCTGTTTGCCGGTCTGGTGCTGGTCTTGCTGCTGTTGACCTTCACCGCGTCGAGTCCGTTGCTGGCGGCGCTGACGGTGCTCATCTGGGGAGCCTTTGCCTTCGGCAATGTACCGGCTTTGCAGGTGCGGGTGGTGCAGCAGGCCGAGCGCCATGCCCCCGGCGCCGTCGATGTGGCCTCCGGGCTCAACATCGCCGCCTTCAACATCGGCATCGCCCTGGGCTCCATCATCGGTGGCCTGACGGTGCAACATCTGGGACTGATGCATACCCCCTGGATCGGCGCCCTGATCGTGCTGCTGGCGTTGGGATTGACCGCCCGCTCGGAGCGCGGGTTGATCAAGACAGCCGGGATTTAACGACGAGACCAGGCGGTACGCTGAAGTAAAAGGCAGGGGCATTCCCTTTCGTCAACACGCCGTAAACCCATCCGTGGGGGCTCGATGGCGGCATCCTTGCCGCCAACGGTTGACTCAATGGAACACTCCCTGCCTTATCCGATCGGCATTCCCCAGTAACTGGGGGCTTTCTGTTTGTGCGTTCCGGCTCGGGACGGTTAGAGCGGATCTGAGCTCAGGCTTGGATAGTCGGTCAGGCCGTGGGCACCGCCGCCGAACAGAGTGGCCGGATCGTGCTGGGCCCAGGGGGCACCCAGACGGATGCGCTCAGGCAGATCGGGATTGGCGATGAAGGGGCGGCCAAAACCGATGAGGTCGGCCCAGCCTTCGCAGATGGCGGCTCTGGCTCGGACTGCATCGTATTTGCCGGCGTAGATCAACACATTCGGGAAGGCGGCGCGAATCGCCTGCTTGAACTCAACGCGCATCTGCGGGGCATCGTCCCAGTCGGCTTCGGCGATGTGCAGATAGGCGATCTGGTGCGAGCCCAGCAGACGGGCGGCGGCGGTGTAGGTGCTCTCCGGATCGGCATCGACGGTGCCGTTGAGGGTGGTGAGCGGCGCCAGACGCACCCCCACCCGCTCGGCGCCAATCTCGGCACAGACGGCGCGGGTAACCTCATCGAGGAAGCGTAGGCGGTTCTCCAGGCTGCCA
>JAYRLO010000003.1:0-27103 GCA_041905215.1 Aeromonadaceae bacterium | reverse complement strand
TATAGTTCGTTAATAATTCTTTGCTTCAACGAAATTAACCTATAACGTCAGCCGGGATGAACCAATAAGGCCCGGACCTGTTCACCGGTACAGCCGAAGCGGCGTTCTCGGCTGGCAAACGA
Organism: Aeromonadaceae bacterium; assembly: GCA_041905215.1. Lineage (GTDB taxonomy): Bacteria > Pseudomonadota > Gammaproteobacteria > Enterobacterales > Aeromonadaceae > Pseudaeromonas. The sequence goes on along the minus strand of JAYRLO010000003.1, from coordinate 26,981 downwards.
GGCGATCGCCTCGCTAAAAACAATTTCATCAAAATCAGGCCACAGCACAGGGGTAAAATAAAGCTCTGCATAGGCAGCCTGCCACAGCAAAAAGTTGCTGATGCGATGATCCCCACCCGTGCGGATCAACAGATCCACATCCGGCAAACCATGGGTGCTTAGGTGCTTGGCGAGCTGTTCCTCACTAATTTGATCCGCAGTGAGCTGACCATTTTGTAATTCAACGGCCATGGCAACCGCCGCTTGAGTGATATCCCAGCGTCCGCCATAGTTTGCCGCCACATTTAGAACCAGGCCTGTGTTGTTAGCCGTCAGCGCTTCCGCCGCCGCCACTTTTTGCTGCAAGCGGTCGCTAAAACGGGAACGCTCACCGATGATCCGCAGACGAATATTGCTCTTGTGCAGCTTCTTGACTTCACCACCCAGCACATGGATGAACAGCTCCATCAAGGCCGCCACTTCGGACTCTGGTCGACGCCAGTTCTCGCTGGAAAAAGCAAAAAGGGTCAGGGCTGATAGCCCGAGACGAGAAGCAAACGAGACGGCATTGCGCACAGCACTGACGCCAGCCTTGTGACCGAAGACGCGCATCTTGCCACGCTGCTGGGCCCAGCGACCATTACCATCCATGATGATGGCAACATGTCGGGGCAGCTCCTGATTGGCCATCTCACCGAGAGAGGCAGGTAACGACATGCTTCACCCCTATAAATAGAAAAACGCCGTGCAGAGAACTACACGGCGTCGGTACTATACCCGATGTGACAATCAGATTTCCATCAGCTCTTTTTCCTTGGCCGCCAGCAGATCATCAACCTGCTTGACGAAACCATCGGTCAGTTTCTGGATCTCTTCCTGAGCACGACGATCGTCGTCTTCGGAGATATCCTTATCCTTGAGCAGAGCCTTCAGATCGGCATTGCAATCGCGGCGCACATTACGTACGGCAACACGAGCCTGTTCGGCCTCGCCACGTACCAGCTTGATCATATCCTTGCGGCGCTCTTCGGTCAGCGGCGGCAACGGTACACGAATGGTAGTGCCAGCAGAGGACGGATTAAGGCCCAGATCGGAGGTCATGATCGCCTTCTCGACAGCCTGGATCATAGACCGATCGAATACGGTAACAGCCAGGGTCCGGGAATCTTCAGCCACCACGTTGGCAACCTGACGCAGCGGGGTGGATGAACCGTAATAATCAACGGTGATACCATCCAGTAACGCAGGTTGGGCTCGTCCGGTACGGATCTTGGACATCTGACTCTTCAGCGAGTCGACACTCTTGGTCATCCGCCCTTTGGCGTCTTGCTTAATATCATTGATCACTGTCGTTATCCTTCTTCTGTGTCGTCTGACTCTACTGATGATTGTAACCAGTAAATGCGTTCGGCAAAGCCAGAGTTACTTATTTTTGTGATGGATCAGAGTACCTTCCTGCTCGCCCATGATGACTCGGCGCAAAGCACCGGGTTTATTCATGTTGAAGACGCGGATCGGCAGGTTGTGATCGCGAGCCAGGGTGAAGGCCGCCAGGTCCATGACCTTGAGCTCTTTTTCCAGCACATCGTTGTAGTCCAGCTCGGTGTATAACTCGGCGTCCGGATTCTTGACCGGATCTTCGGAATAAACACCGTCAACCTTGGTCGCTTTCAACACGCAGTCGGCTTCAATCTCGATCCCGCGCAAACAGGCTGCAGAATCGGTGGTAAAGAAAGGGTTACCCGTACCGGCGGCAAAAATCACAACCTTGCCAGCACGCAGCTGGCTGATACCTTCAGCCCAACTGTAGGAATCACAGATCCCTTGCAAGCTGATGGCAGACATCAGGCGCGCATTCACATAGGCACGATGCAACGCATCCCGCATGGCCAAACCATTCATCACAGTCGCCAGCATACCCATGTGGTCACCCACCACCCGATTCATGCCAGCCTTGGCCAGGCCAGCACCACGGAACAAGTTACCACCACCGATGACCAGACCGACTTGTACCCCGAGCTCAACCAGCTCCTTGATCTCCTGAGCCATGCGTTCCAACACAGCCGGATCGATACCGAAGCCTTCATCACCCTGTAAGGCCTCACCACTCAATTTCAGCAGAATTCTTCTGTAAGCAGCTTTGGGATTGGTACTCATCTTTTCTTCCTGGTCATAGAAAGACCGCGACATAGGTCGCGGTCTGAATTGGCTTGGCTAACTTTATCGCAGATTAGCTCTTCATGGCAGCGATTTGCGCCTGAACTTCAGCGGCGAAGTCAGTCTCTTGCTTCTCGATACCTTCGCCTACTTCAAAGCGAACGAATTCCAGCACGTCAGCGCCTTCCTTCTTCAGCAGATCGGCAACAGAGATAGACGGGTCCTTGACGAACATTTGACCAGTCAGAGAGATTTCGCCGGTGAATTTCTTCATGCGGCCTTCAACCATCTTCTCGGCGATCTCTTTCGGCTTGCCAGAGTTGATGGCGATATCGATTTGGATTTCGCGCTCTTTGGCAACCACTTCAGCAGAAACATCTTCCGGCTTGACGAATTGCGGGCTGTTGGCTGCAACGTGCATGGCCAGATCTTTCGCCAGCTCGGTAGTGCCGCCAACCAGCTTGGTGATAACACCAATGCGGCCACCGTGGATATAGGTACCCAGGTTGTCACCTTCGACCACGATGATGCGGCGCAGGTTCATGTTTTCGCCCAGCTTGGCAATCAGGTTGTTCAGAGAAACTTCAACGCTGTCACCATTTTCCATGGCTGCGGCTTTCAGAGCTTCCAGATCGCTGATCTTGTTAGCAACGGCCAGAGCCAGAACCTGTTCACCGAAAGCACGGAAGCTAGCGTCCTTGCCTACGAAGTCGGTTTCACAGTTCAGTTCGATCATCACGGCAGTGTTGCCTTCGGCACGAGCCAGGATCACGCCTTCGGCAGCGATACGACCAGCCTTCTTGGCAGCCTTGGCTTGACCAGACTTACGCATGTTTTCGATGGCCAGCTCGATGTCGCCATCAGCTTCGGTCAGTGCCTTTTTGCAGTCCATCATGCCCGCGCCGGTACGTTCGCGCAGTTCTTTAACCAGAGCGGCGGAAATGTTTGCCATGTCCTATATCCTCGGTCTGAGTGATTTGTATAAAAATGCAGGGGTCCCAAGGACCCCTGCTAACCAATTACAACGGGTTAATAAGGGGGAACAGCGAACTGTTCGTTCCTTTATTAGTTGGCTTCTACGAAACCGTCTTGCTCGGCTTGAACTGCAATGTCCAGCTCGCGAGCGTCGTTAACAACGCCAGCTACAGCAGACAGGTACAGGCTTACAGCACGGATCGCATCGTCGTTACCCGGGATGATGTAATCAACGCCGTCCGGGTTAGAGTTGGTATCAACGATAGAGACAACCGGGATACCCAGGTTGTTGGCTTCTTTGATAGCGATGTGCTCGTGTTCAGCATCAACAACGAACAGAACGTCCGGCAGGCCGCCCATGTCCTTGAGACCGCCCAGGCTCTTCTCCAGCTTTTCCATTTCGCGAGTGCGCATCAGCGCTTCTTTCTTGGTCAGCTTTTCGAAGGTACCGTCTTGAGCTTGGAGTTCCAGATCTTTCAGACGCTTGATGGACTGACGAACGGTCTTCCAGTTGGTCAGCATACCGCCCAACCAGCGATGGTTCACATAGAACTGATCGCAGCTGGCTGCGGCTTCTTTCACGGCTTCAGATGCAGCACGCTTGGTACCAACGAACAGGATCTTGCCCTTCTTGGCAGCGATGTTGCCAACGAAGTTCAGTGCATCATCAAACATAGGAACAGTCTTTTCCAGGTTGATGATGTGCACGCCGTTACGGGCACCGAAGATGAACGGCTTCATCTTTGGGTTCCAGAAACGGGTTTGGTGACCGAAGTGAACGCCGGCTTGCAGCATGTCGCGCATTGAAACTTTAGACATTTTAAACCTCTGTAATGGGGTTAGGCCTCCACACATCCCGCGACTCCGACCCAAAGGGCACCCCGGAGAGCGTGTCGATGTGTGTGTGGTTTAAGGATTTAAGTGATTTGAGCCTGACACTACACGACTCGGCGCGCTTTATATCACATCTGCCGTTTCGGCGCTACCGCCGTCGAATTGATAACCAGAATTCGCTCAAACACCTGGATCCACGAGGTAATAATTGTTGATCCTGATCAGCAAACTGGAACTCCCCCCCCCAAATCTGTACAATTTTCCCTCCTGCCAAGACGCCATCCCTGATGAGGGATGAGCCGCATGGCCACCGCAATAAATTGAGTCGAGAGAACGCATGTCAGTCGTCATTAAAACCCCGGATGAAATCGAAAAAATGCGCGTTGCGGGCCGTCTGGCCGCAGAAGTGCTAGAGATGATTGCCCCTCATGTGAAAGCCGGGGTCACGACGGATGAACTGAATCAACTTTGTCATGACTATATTGTCAACGAGCAAGGAGCCATTCCGGCACCGCTCAACTACCATGGCTTCCCCAAGTCCATCTGCACCTCAATCAATGAAGTGGTCTGCCACGGCATCCCGAATCACAAGAAGCTGCGGGATGGCGACATCATCAACATCGATATCACCGTCATCAAAGACGGCTACCACGGCGATACCTCGCAGATGTTCTGGGTAGGGAATCCGACCCCCCGCAACCGCCAGCTCTGCGACATGGCACAACAGACGCTGTATGCCGCGATCCGCACCGTTCGCCCCGGTGCCTGCCTCAGCGAAATTGGCGCCGTCATCCAGCCAATGGCCGAGAAGGCCGGTTTCTCCATCGTTCGCGATTACTGTGGTCATGGTCTTGGCAAAGAGTTTCATGAGGAACCCCAGGTGCTGCACTATCGCAACAACCACAAGCTGACACTCAAACCAGGTATGTGCTTTACCATAGAGCCGATGATCAACGCCGGCACCTACCGCTGTAAGGTTGACCGTAAAGATGGCTGGACTGTCACCACCGCAGACCGCCAACCCTCGGCCCAATACGAACACACCCTGCTGGTTACCGACGAGGGGTGTGAGGTGCTGACATTGCGCCAGGATGAAACTCTGGAGCGATACATCAAGGCATAAGCCTTGAGCAGGCCAGGGAGGCCGATATGCTGCATAACATAGCCATACCGAATGTGCTGCCGACCGATCGTCTGGAGATCGGCAACGGGCGTGAAGCTTTGGCGACCTTCCAAGCCTGGTTGCGCGAGCAGTTTCTGGCTGGATGTCCGGTTGGTGAACTGGTTGCAGCCCGCTCCCTGCTCATCGATCAACTGTTAACACTCGCCTGGGAACAGTTTGGGCTGGCCGTGGCTCCCCGACTCTCACTAGTTGCCGTCGGCGGTTATGGTCGCGGTGAGCTGCACCCGAATTCCGATATAGACATCCTGATCCTGAGCCCGGAGCCCCTCAGTAAACCGCTCGGTGAAACCATAGGGGCATTCCTCACGCTGTTGTGGGATCTGAAGTTAGAGGTCGGCCATGCCGTCCGCAGCGTTCAGGAGTGCGTGGAACAGGGCAAGCAAGACATCACCATAGCCACCAATCTGCTCGAAGCCCGCCTGATCACCGGCTCTTTGGATACCTTTGCCGCCTTGAATCAAGCGATTCAACCGGAGCGGTTCTGGCCTAGCGCCGCCTTCTTTCGCGCCAAACGCGACGAGCAGACGGCCCGCCATCAGCAATATCAAGATACCGTCTACACACTCGAGCCGGATCTGAAGAGCAATCCGGGTGGGCTGCGGGACATCCAGACGCTCGCCTGGGTTGCCCGTCGCCAATTTGGCGCCACCAGTCTCTATGAGATGACCAGCTATGGCTTCTTGAATCGCTCCGAATATCTGGAGCTGCTCGATTGCCAAAACTTCCTCTGGCGTCTGCGCTTCGCGCTGCATGTTGTCATCGACAAGAACGACAACCGCATGCTGTTTGATCGGCAACGGGCCGTGGCGGAGCTGCTCGGCTATCCGGGTCAGGGCAACCCCCCCATCGAACAGATGATGAAGCGCTTCTACCAGACGGTGCGTCGGGTAGCCGAACTGAACGAGATGCTGTTGCAACTGTTTGACGAGGCCATTCTCGGTAATGGCGCGAGTGAAGTCCGCCCATTGAACGAGCAATTCCTGCTGCGGGGCACACTGATCGACACCCGAGATCCCGAGCTGTTCCGCCGCGAGCCGCTGGCGATGCTCTCGCTGTTCTATCAGATTGCCGAACATCCGGAAATCACCGGCATCTACTCAGCCTGTCTGCGCCAGCTGCGAGAAGCGCGCCGCAGCCTGATCTTCTCGTTGCAGGAGTTGCCGGAGTGCCGCCATCTGTTTATCGACCTGCTGCGTCACCCCCGCGGCATGGGCTTGGCCATCACGCTGATGCATGAACACAACATTCTCGCCGCCTATCTGCCGCAGTGGGGCCAGATTGTCGGCCAGATGCAATTTGATATGTTCCATGCCTACACGGTCGATGAACACACCCACCGATTACTGAAAAATATTCACCGGTTTATCCAACCCGAGAACGAGCGTGAACAGCCACTGTTTCGGGAAGTACACTCCCGCCTGCCCAAGCCCGAACTGCTGCTGCTCGCGGCCCTGTTCCACGACATCGCCAAGGGGCGTGGCGGTGACCACTCTGAATTGGGTTCGAGTGAAGCACTCTACTTCTGCCAGCTCCACGGTCTGGATCGCTATGAAAGCCGCCTGGTCGCCTGGCTGGTGCGTCAGCATCTGCTCTTCTCCGTGACTGCGCAGCGACGAGACATCTACGATCCGGATGTCGTCAACGAATTTGCCGAGAAGATCCGCGATGAACAGCATCTGGATTATCTCTACTGCCTGACCGTTGCCGATATCTGTGCTACCAATGACACCTTATGGAATGACTGGAAAGGCACCCTGCTGCGCGAGCTCTACTTCGCCACCCAAAAAGCACTGCGGCTGGGTCTGGAGAATCCACCGGATTTGAAGCTGCGGATCCGGGAAAATCAGCGCAAGGCACTCGAGCTCCTGCATCAGCTCGGTGTCCCCTCTGAGGCCATACTGGCCCTGTGGCAAGAGTTCAAGGCCGACTACTTCATGCGCCACAGTCCGGAGCAGATCAGCTGGCATACCCAGCACATTTTGACCCATGACAAGGGTGAACCTCTGGTGCTGTTTGGCCATCATGCCGCGCGGGGTGGTACCGAACTATTCATCTACTGCCGCGACATGCCCGGTCTGTTCGCCACTGTCGCCACCATCTTGGGACACAAAGGGCTCAATATTCACGATGCCCAGATCATGAACTCCAAAGATGGCTATGTGATGGATACCTTCGTGGTATTGGAGCCCAACGGTGATGCGGTTGCCGAGGAGCGTTTACCCTCCTTGCGCAAAGGGCTGACCAATGCCCTTAATAATCCGGACATGCTTCTGCCGAAGCCGCGGCCATTGTCGCGACGCCATCGCCAATTCATGGTCCCGACCCGGGTCACATTTTTACCGAACAAGGGTGATAGAAAACACACCCTGATCGAGCTGACGGCACTGGATCGACCGGGCCTGCTGGCACAGATAGGGGCGGTCTTTCAGCAGTGTGCGGTCATCGTTCATGCCGCCAAAATCACCACCATCGGCGAGCGCGTGGAAGACTTCTTCTCTCTGACGCGCCGCGATGGGGAGTTGCTGGGCCCCGATGATGAACAGAGATTGCGAGAAAAGTTAGTCGCCGAGTTAAATCCCGACGACGATGTGTGATAAAAAGGATGCCATTTTTTAAAGGGAGACCATCATGACTGAGCTACAACGCCTTATCGAAGAGGCCTATGAACGCCGTGATAGCATCACGCCAAGCAGCGTTGATGCACTGACGCGCCAAGCCATTTTGCAAACCATTGAAATGCTGGATGCAGGACAAGCCCGGGTTGCAGAAAAGATCGCCGGGGAGTGGGTGGTTCACCAGTGGTTGAAGAAAGCCGTACTGCTCTATTTCCGCATCAACGAAAATGCCATGCTAGGCGCGCCGGGTACCAACTTCTACGACAAGGTTCCGCTCAAGTTTGCCGATTACACCCCGGAGCGTTTCAAAGCAGAAGCGATCCGCGTGGTACCGAATGCCATCGTCCGTAAGGGTGCCTACATCTCCCGTAACGCCGTCCTGATGCCCTCTTATGTCAACATCGGTGGCTATGTTGGCGAAGGCACCATGGTCGATACCTGGGTGACTGTGGGTTCCTGTGCCCAGATCGGCGCCAACGTGCACCTCTCCGGCGGTGTCGGCATTGGTGGCGTTCTGGAGCCGCTGCAGGCCAACCCGACCATCATCGAAGATAACTGCTTCATCGGTGCCCGCTCTGAAGTCGTCGAAGGGGTCATCGTTGAAGAGGGCTCTGTGATCTCCATGGGGGTCTTCATCGGTCAATCCACCCGTATCTATGATCGTGAAACCGGTGAAATCCACTATGGCCGCGTACCGGCTGGCTCTGTGGTTGTCTCTGGCTCCCTGCCCTCCAAGTGTGGCACCTACAGCCTGTACTGCGCCGTCATCGTCAAGAAGGTGGATGCCAAGACCCGCGCCAAGGTCGGTATCAATGCCCTGCTGCGCAGCATCGACTGATTCGTATCAGTGCCACGAATAAAGCAAGGGGACCATGTGGTCCCCTTCTTTTTGGCTCTGTCCCAATTACCTGTTGAGAATCGCAGCTACATCGACAAGGTAGCACACGCTGACTCGCCGTAAACCCATCCATGGGGGCTCCGCCGCGCCATCCCTGGCGCAGAGGGTCAGCTTAGCGCTACCCAAGTCGCTGTAATGCGTCGGAACCGCTCGTCAGATGGATGGAGTCTGGACGAAAAGCAGACCGTTGGCGGCAGGGATGCCGCCATCGAGGCTACTTAGGAGGTATTCACGACGTGTCTGTGTTCGTACGGACTCCAGGACAGTATCCAGTGATACCTATCAACGCATAACTGGGACAGAGCCTTCTTTTGGGGTAGATCCCGGGATCAAAAAAGGGAGGCAATGCCTCCCTTCTATAACCATGCGAACCGGATATTAGTGGGATTGCATCCACTGATCCATGTCGGTCTTCAGGTTGTCAGACTTGGTACCGAAGATGGCCTGGATACCAGAACCAGCAACAACGACACCAGCAGCACCCAGAGACTTCAGCTTAGCTTGGTCAACCTTGGCAACATCCTTCACGCCAACACGCAGACGAGTGATACAGGCGTCCAGAGAGGCGATGTTAGCCTTGCCACCGAAAGCCAGAACCAGTTGCTCAGCCATGTAGTGCTCAGCCATGTCAGCAACAGTCTCTTCAGCAACTTCATCTTCACGACCTGGAGTCTTCAGATCCAGAGCGGCGATGACGACACGGAAGATGGTGTAGTAAACGGCGGCGTAGATCAGACCGATAACCGGGAACAACCAGAACTTCTGAGCGTGAGCAGAGAGAACCAGGAAGTCGATCAGACCGTGAGAGAAGGAGGTACCGTGTACCATGCCCAGCAGGTTGGTAACCACGAAGGCAGAACCAGCCAGCAGTGCGTGGATTGCGTACAGAACCGGAGCTACGAACAGGAAGGAGAATTCGATTGGCTCAGTGATACCGGTCAGGAAGGAGGTCAGGGCCGCAGAGACCATGATACCACCAACCTTGGCGCGGTTTTCCGGCTTAGCAGCATGCCACATAGCGATAGCAGCAGCAGGCAGACCGTACATCTTGAACATGTAACCGCCAGCCAGTTGACCGAAGCCGTTACCCGCAGCACGGGAAGCGTCATCAGCAGACAGGTAGCAAGTCAGAACACCGTGCAGCTCTTGACCAGCGGCGTTGACGCAAGTACCGGCTTGGAAGAAGAACGGAACGTTCCAGATGTGGTGCAGACCGAACGGAATCAGGGCGCGTTCAACGATACCGTAGATACCGAAGGCAACAACCGGGTTCTGTTCAGCAGCCCAATGGGAGAAGCCATTGATGGCGCCACCGATCGGAGGCCAAATGAAGGACATAACAACACCGGCCAGAATTACGGCAAAACCGGTGATGATAGGTACAAAGCGCTTACCCGCAAAGAAGCCCAGGTATTCAGGCAACTGAATGCGGTAGAAGCGGTTGAACATGAAGGCCGCAATACCACCCGCGACGATACCACCGAGAACACCGACTTCAGAGACGTTCTTGGCCAACTCTGCATAGTTAGCAGCAGTCGGGTCCAAACCAGCCACCAGCGGAGCGACCACGGTGATGGTCTTGGTCAGAATGGCGTAACCAACGGTAGCAGCCAGAGCGGATACACCGTCGTTGTTGGTGAAGCCCAGAGCAACACCGATAGCGAAGATCAAAGCCATGTTGCCGAAAACGGCACCACCGGCTTGTTCCATGATTTGTGAAACAATGGCCGGCAGCCAGGTGAATTTGGCGGCACCGACGCCCAGCAGGATACCTGCTACAGGCAGAACGGATACCGGCAGCATCAGTGACTTACCGACTTTCTGCAGGTTTGCGAACAGATTTGACATAGTGTGAGCTCCTGAGGAGTTTGCGTCCTTGAGTGATTATTGTAATACACCGGACAAGCGCGAAGACCTGTCGTAATGGTTATTGCCTTACGAGTGTATTCAACGAATGAAATATAGCGCGAAGAAGGAAAGGGGAAACTGAAGAGATGCGAAAAACAGAAGGGGGATCACAAAGATTTTTTCTTTAAAACCAATCAGTTAATAATATATAAAATTCGACTTCTTATCCTAACCAAAAGAAAAACAAATGTCTGTTTCAAAGCGATAGACATTAATTACACAACAAGACGCTAGGTAATGGAATAATTCAAGTCTGTAACTGATTGTAACAATGCTATTTATGTGAACTCAGTCGATGGATATTTTATAGCTTTTCCGCAGATAAAAATAAACCCCGCAAGCGGGGTTTATTTGAATCTTAACCTTATTTCTGTGAATGCTTGATGGCATCAATCAATGTCGGCTTGGCTGTGCGCGAACCGGCTCGTTCCGCCTCTCCCGCCAATGCCATGGCTTTTTCGATGTCGCCGTTGCCAACCGCCTTCTGAATCAACTGGTTATACATCTGTTCGGTTTCAGCCATCATGCTACCGGATGCGACTGCCGTTGCTGCCGGAGCCGGAGTTGCAGTTGCAAGTGGTTGCGCAGCGCTCTGAGTGGCAGACGCAGCAACCGCAGCTGTTGCCGCCGCCGGTGCAATCACTAATTTATTTGGTGCTGTCTCAACGCGAGGAGCGTTAGCAGCAACCGTTTCCTGATAAACCGGCTTAAATACATTCAGTTGACCCGCATTCTTCGACAAATCTTCCACGGTCATCTTGACCAGACCCCAAGGCGAGTGCGGAATTTGAGGATCCTTGAGACCTGGGTCGACCACCGCCAATGACTTGGCCATCAGTTTACCCTCATTCATGATGGTCGTTGTTTCATTCAACTTATTTTCCGGGGTATAGAGGACCAGGTATGTTTCATTATTCGGGTTACCGATATAAGTCCGGTCGATGGTAAATTCGCCATCCATGCGGTTACCATCCAGCAGTTTGGCTGGCTCATATTTAAAAATATTTTCACCCAGAGTCCGGGTTACACGGAACTGACTATCCAGCAGCATGGCTTTGGGCTGGAACAGGGTCTTATCGATTTGGGCGGAGAGTGTGATCTTGAGATCGCCGCTATTTTGCGGCAATTGGAAGGCAACGAAGTGGCTCTTGCCATCTTCGAAGGTAAACACCGGTGTTGAACCATCAATCACCAGTAGTTTTTCGAAATCGGCCGGGATCGGCGTAAAAGTAAAGGCAGCAACACTTTGGCAGCAATTTGCTGCTTGGCTTAACTGCTGGATCGCAGTCTCTCGGTTATTTAAAACCGACTCATATTCACCCGTCGGAACTATCAGATCGTCCACAGAAGAACATGCTGACGTAATGGCTGCAACCAATAAGGCAATGGTAAGGCGAGTCGCTTTCATCAAAACATCCTGGGCTATTAAAAAAAATGCCCCCGTTAGACGGGGGCAGTCTTAACTTACGAAACTAATCTTACCACCAAGCTTCAGCTTGTACACCGAAGTTCCAGGTGTTGTCGTCCTTGCCACTGTTGAACGGAGTGCCTTGATCACCCACAGTCAGGTAGGAAGCGAACACACGGATTTCCGGACGAGCCCAGAAGCCCTTGCCAGCGGCGAAGGCTTGAGCAACAGTGTATTTTTCACCATCAGTTGAAGCACTGCTACCATCCAAGTTGCTTTGCTTATCCTTGCCATAACCAGCTTCGAAGATGGTCTTGACGGTGTCAGTCCACTTGTAAACCGGACGAACGACTACAGAGTAGGTTTCCCACTTGTCCAAACCACCCCACATTTCGTTACCTACACCATAAACCAGTTGATGGCTCAGGTCCCAGCTATCGCCCAGAGAGATCACACCGTGGTTGATGATACGGAAACCATCAGCACCATCTTTGGCCTCGGCACCGTACCAGCTGCCATCACCTTGGAAAGCGAAGTTCTTGGAGTAACCTTCAGTACCGTACTGCAGTACGGTCTTGTTGAAGCCACCCAGGATACCTTGGGTCAGTTCAGCGGTCAGCATCACACCATCTTTGGCGTTTTTATACTTGGCGTCCTGAGCTTCTTGCGCATCAGTCGGATTGACGAGTGCATAGTCAACGCCCAGCTCCAGAGTAGCATCAGACCACAGCGGCAGGCCTGCATAGCGAGCATCCAGAGTATTAATATTAATCGGATTACGCAACACAACGGAAGTTGAGGTAGGATCCCATGACGGAGCGATCAGATCGTATTGACTCATTTCCAAGTCTTTAGCACTACGATCATTTCGAACCCAAGCAAATGACAACTGACCAGGACCCGCCTTGATGGCTTCAACACCGGCACCGGCACCAGAGATGTTCCAGTAATAGAGATCGGAGATATGGATGTCATGACGTTGGTAGAAACGCTTACCGGCCCAAGTCACTTCGTTGCCACCGAACAGCCCCTTGGCTTGCACGTTGAATTGACGCAGTGCAAACTCAGCATCCTCGCTCTTAGCGCATACACCATTATTTGCAGTAGCAGTGCTATCACAAACTTGATTTGCTGAGGTGCTTTCCCAGTCATTGGAACCGTTAGAAGTCATGGCGAACATGGAGTCAACGTAGAAAGTCTTGCCGCCCTTGTTGTAAACTTCCTGACCCAGTTGAATTTCAGAGTAGGTGTCGGATTCGTTACCCAGACGACCAACCTTGTTCTTTGAGTAGGTCTGCATTGAACCGTCAGCAGAAACGCCAACAGCGGAACGCATGTAACCGTGGAAATCAACGGCTGAGGCGGAAGCTGAGCCCAGAGCCATAATTACTGCTGCAGAAATTGGAAGCCACTTTGCTTTCATAATCTTTTCCTTTATCCCTTTGGGGTAAATGGTCATAAATTGGTGGAAACCTGTCGCCAACCAGAAGGGTTTAACGACTGTCCGGGGCCATTATAGGGATCCGGTTTCGCGGGGGGAATTGAAGCTCGTCACAAAACGGCAACTAATGACGCCCATAAGCGACAATCCCAAAAACCATCGAATTTCAAAATATAAAATCACACGAACAACAATCTCAGCAATAAATAATCAAATAAAGACAATTTAGTGGTGATATTCAGTGTTCCGAACTTTCACCAACCGCTCCGGGGTTAAACAATCTTGATCATGATCACCTGTATTCCGGAACTTTTATTTTTACTGATTGTCCCTATGCAACCGTTTTCAGTCTCCTCGTAGACCACGAGCTCGCCCGCAGTGAACATTAAATAGCCAACCGATTGAGTCAGTTCATAAATTCGAAGAAGCGCTAACACCAACCAAACTGGGCAAACAAGCTCTGCCACTGCGCATCCAGTTCAGTCTGGATCCGTAATGGACTCTGTAACTGTGGATGCTGGATAGTCAGACTCAGGTTGCAGAGCATCAAACGCTGGCAATCATACTGCTCGCGAAAGAAACGGTTGTGGCGACCATCCCCATGCTTGGTATCTCCGACAATCGGATGAAAGATGTGCGCCATATGGCGGCGAAGCTGGTGTTTGCGACCCGTATGCGGCTGCAATCGTACCAAGCTGTACCGACTGGTCGGATGCTTGGCAGAGACTGCATAGGGGAGCTCGATCGTCTGCAACCGCTGCAATTGGGTTTGTGCCTCCTGGGCTGGTTTATCCACAGTGGCATATTTATCGGCGATCTTGTCGAGCTCTTCCTTGAGCGGGTAGTCGATGAACAACTGCTCCGGTGTCCAGCCCCGCACCAGGGCCAGATACTCTTTTTGGACCCGGTGCTGGGCAAAGTCTTCACTCAGGATGCGAGCCGTTTGCGGATCCAGAGCAAATAGCAGAACGCCAGAGGTGGGCCGACATCCCGAGTCCTCTGCATGGCGAACTGGGTCTCGTGCCGGTCCAGCCAACTCCGATGCACCAGCAGGCCAGCCGGTTTATCAATGGCGACCAGATACTCATCCTGATAGAGCAGACGCAGCGTCATAAGGTTCGCTCCACCGAACGACCGGTTAAGGCTTCATCCAGTTCAGCTAGACACGCGATCAACTGCTCATGGTGCAAACGCGACTGTTTGTAGACCTCGGTTGCCATTGGATAGAGAGCAATCTGTGCCGGTAGCGGCATCTGCAGTAGCAACATCTGACGCAGGCGTACCAGAAGAACAAACTGCAGCCACTGGTGGAACTCCAGAGTATCCATGCAAAACGGCAAAGTACTGGCAAGAGCCTCGGCGGTCGGCGCACTCTCCTGCCAGAGAGCTAATCGTCTGAGTTCCAGTTCCAGCTTTTCCAGGATCTGACTGACCCTTAGGTGTTGATTCATTTATCATGCTCCCAAAATCGGCGTGCACTGACCACCATGCACTGACGCCGCGCACTATAGCATTGGGCCAACCAACCCCCTATATTGCAACGTTCCTCAGATAAGGCAGGATGTGTTCCCATTGAACCAACCGTTGGCGGCAGGGATGCCGCCATCGAGCCCCAATGGATGGGTTTACGGCGCGTTGGTGAAAGGGAACCTTCCTGCAATTTTTCTTAAGTGAACAACATTGCCCTGTATTGGCCTGATAAAGAAGAGGCGGAGAATGAGTCATGAGTGACTATGCGTTTTTGCTCGTACTGCTGCTGATCGCCACCGAGTTTTGGCAGCGACGCCGCCAAGCCGAATTGGCGGAGAGACTGATTACCCACTACTGCCAGCGGGAACAGTGGCAATTGATCTCGGTAGCCCGGCACGAGGGGGAACTGTTACCCCTATTGCTACGCATGCTGCTACGTCGCGCCTCCTGCTTTAGCTTTGAATATAGTGAGGAGGGTGAAGAGAGGTTGCAGGGAGAACTTTTTTTAACCGGATTACAAGCCCCGCTGTTCCGCATCCAGTCAGCCGGCCCACGCAGTGACAATGTGATTCCATTTCCGCAGTCGCGCCACTAAGGCTTCTATATATAGAAAGAGAAGGAAGAGTACCCATGTCGATGATACCCACGGCAATAGAAACCGTGATGCAAATTGCCAAGCAGCTACACGCTGAAGGCAAACAACCATCCGTTGCACTGGTCAAGGCTCGTTTGCCAGCGCCCTGCCCGATGCCGGATGTCATCAGTGGGTTGCAGCGCTGGCGTCAACAGACCAGCCCGGCGGCCGCCCAGGCCGATGAGCCTGCTGCGACCGAACATGAGATGCAAAGCCCCCAGCAGCCGAGCGACTCACCAGCCTCCGCGGCCGAAGTACAACTACTACGTGATGAAGTGGCAAGCTTGCGTGAAGAGATCGTCATGTTGCGCCGCAGCATCCGTCTACTCAACGAACAGCCTCGGTGACACCTCTATATAGAGAAGCGTTAAACAGGAACAGCGCCAACAGACTAGCGAGGTAACGGCTCCAGTCGGCTAAGAAATGTTGCCAGATCGGGAGCCAGTTTCCGATTCTCGGACCGACCGACTCGCTCAAACAGGACAGCGCCGCTCTGATTGTCCAGGCTGATGAGATGCGAATCGAGACGAGTCGCCGCCAGAAAGAAGGTTGGCGTCAAACGTAAGCGCCGCTGCATCAAAGCATGGCCGATCAGATTCTCCTGCAGACGCTCAAAATCGGCAGGGTTCCACGGTAAGACAGGTTCTACGCGCAACCCTTTGAATGAAAAAGCCAGCGGTCCCGAATACCAGTGGCCAAAATAGGCACTCAGATCCGGGTGCAGTTCCATTTCAAGCCCGGCGGCGACATTGGCCATGGAGCCAGGCAATTCACGCTGAACAGGTTGCCAATAGACCTCGCCATTCCAAGGCTCGCCCAGTTCGCAGGGGGAAGTCCATTCCGGATCCCACGGACGATGAGGCAGACCTCCGGATCCATGCCGATAGTGCAACCAGCGAGCGAACAACGCAGAGATGGCGGAAACAACTTGATTCGACATTGCATTTTCCCACAATAAACCCAGTTATATGTTAACCCGAGGTCCGGCGTCATGACATCCAAGGCTCACTATCAAAATAACCCACTGCTCCACGGGCTTACGCTGGGGAAAAACAGCAGTTACGTCGACCATTATGCCCCCGAGCTGTTGCAACCCGTACCACGCAGTTTGAATCGTGATGATCTGCAACTCGGGGTCACACTGCCATTTCATGGTGTTGATATCTGGGGTCTGTATGAGCTCTCCTGGCTGAACCCCAAGGGCAAGCCACAGGTTGCCATCGGAGAGGTCGTCGTATCGGCCAACAGCCGCAACCTCATCGAGTCAAAATCATTCAAGCTCTATCTCAACAGCCTGAATCAGAGCCACTTTGCCGATATCTCAGCGGTGAGTGAAACGCTCACCCGGGATCTGAGCGCCTGCGCCGATGGCGATGTCAGCGTCACCCTCTACCGACTACATGAGGCACCCCAGCAGATCGCCACCCTCCCCGGCGAATGTATCGACGATCTGGATATCGCCATCGACAGCTATCTATTCGATCCGTCATTGCTGGCCGATTCAATCATGCCCGAAACCGTTGAAGAGGTCTTGCACTCCCACTTGTTGAAGTCGAACTGTCTGGTAACTAACCAACCCGATTGGGGAAGCGTGGTGGTACACTACAGCGGCAACAAGATCCAGCGTGAAGCCCTGTTACGTTATCTCGTCTCATTCCGTCAACATAATGAATTTCATGAGCAGTGCGTCGAACGAATCTTCATGGACTTGCAACATTATTGTCAGCCAGACAAACTGACGGTCTATGCGCGGTATACCCGTCGCGGGGGGCTGGACATCAATCCATTCCGCAGTAACTGGCAATCAGCACCAACCAATATCCGACTCATTCGCCAATGAATCGTCACTATGATGGTCGCTAATTCAATCAGGAAGGTGGTCGCTTGCTTTCGCTAACTTTGCTTCTCTCCAGCATCGCCTTACCGCCGTTGCCACTGGAGACCACCTTGATGCCGGATCCTTTGGTCGAGGCCCAGCAGCAAGAAGTTGTGCATCCAGAACGCTGCATCCAACTTTCCCGACCCAGTGCCTATCGGGAAACCAGCGATCGATTCCGTACCCGCCAGCAGAGCGTCGAGGCAACGCTGATCGTGGGCAGTTGTCTGCACCGCGTGCAACAGGAAGATCAAGCGGCCCAGATGTTCGAACAGGCCGCCCAGGACGCCAAAAAATTCAGATTGCCAACTCTCGAAGCCATGGCCTATTTCCAACTCGGTCGTCATGCCCTGCAGGAACAAAAATACGCGATGGCTCGTGAAAGTCTGCAACAGCTGCAAGCCATCGTGAAACACAACACCGTCAGCAACCCGCTGCTACCCTTTTACGCCCAGTTATTGCAAACCGGGTTATACATAGAGCTGCGTCAGTTTGATGCGGCCAAAAATGAACTCGCCACCTTGAATGGTCAACTCAAATCATCCGAGCTCCCTCTGGAGCTGACCATCGCCATCTTGACGATGAATGGTGACTATGACCAGGGCATGCAACATCAGGAGTTGGCGCTGGCCAATTACGCCGACGCACTTCATTTGGCGACCAGTCAGGACGATCTTCTGGCCCAGATCGAGCTGGCCGGAAATATCAGCCGGATCTTTGAACAACAGGGGGATCTCAAACAGGCTCTCCATTTCAGTGAACTCGCTTGCGACCAGTTGCAGCGGCTCGGCAATGCCGAATGGCTGGCTCAAGGACTCATCCGGTTGGCCGAGCTGAACCGGCAAGCCAACGATGCCAATCTGGCCCTCTCGTTGTTATTCAATGCTCTGGATATCTATCGCACAACCAGTCGCCCACAGGCCCTCTCCAGACTGAATCACGAGATCGGCAAAACCTATCTGAAATTGGGGAATCTCGCTGCCGCCCGCACCTATCTGATTGCCGCACTCAACGGTTACAAGCTCCATCGTGACACCCAAGGAGAATTAGCCACCCAGGTGACACTCAGTGAGTTGTATCTGCGGAAGAATGAACCTGAGATGGCAATCTCCCTGCTCGAAAGCATGCCGGTGCCACAAAAGGGTTCCACGGCCGATCTGGAACGCCATTACCTGCTGGCCGAGGCGTATGAGCATAAAGGCCAGTACCTGCAAGCACTGAATCACCTCAAGCTATTTGCCGCCACCCCCCAAATACCCCACCAGAGCGAGAACCGCACGCAAAATACCAGCGATCAGTTCCGGGACAACTATCTGCGAGTCGAGCTGGAGCGCAACGTCGACAACCTGCGCAATCAACAACAGCAATTAGCGGCAGAGCGGACTCGCTACCTCTGGCTCACGGCCGTGACAACCCTGTTGATTGGCATTCTTTGCTATGTCTTGCTGCAGATGAACCGCCGCCAGACCCAATCTCGCGCCAACATGAGTCAGCTCAAGGAGCAGCTTGGACAGGCCCCCTTTAGTCATCTGCCCAATCAATATCAGCTGCATGAAGCATTGGCTTTGCTGGAAAAAGATCCCGCCACCGGCTTTTGTGAGCAGGATGACAACACCGAATATCATGCCCGCCACTTCATCCATATCAGTATTCCGGCGCTGCGCCGCCTGTGTGAACGGGTCGGGACGGAAAAAGCCGAGCAGTTACAGCAGGCCCTGACGGATAAGTTGATCGGTCTGTGTGCCGCCGATGAACAACTCTACCAATTGGCGGAAAGCCGATTCTTGTTGTTGCAACCCCATACCGCAGAGACGACCCTGGTCGCCAGCGCCGAGGCATGGAGTGCACGCCTGACACCGCTACTGATGGAGTTGCAATTGGATAGCCGAGTGGTCATGGGGTTGGTCCATTTCCCGTTCCTGACGCGCTGCCCGAGAGCCGTTGGCAGCCAGCAAGTGGTCGAATTGAGTCTTATAGCACTGGCGGCTGCCGATCAAATTGCTGAAAAGTGCCAACAAACATCATGGGTTGAGCTTTCCGCTATTGACTGTCAGCAAGCGGCATTTTTCAATGGTGTGTTTAGAACTCAGGCCTTGCGGGCCATTGACAAAGGACTTGTCAAAGTGAACGCATTACACGGCAAACATCTGATCGATTGGCAACAGATTGTCTGAGCCTGAATTGCACACGTCACCGTATATTTTTTTCGCCAGCCATGGCTCAAACCCGTTTGGAATATGGACATGAATGATGTATCTGCCATCGCTGGGCAGCTGAGCCAACTAAGAGAGCGGTTAGAGCAAAAAGAGCTGGAGTTCGGTTTACTGGCTGAGCAGACCGAGGCGGAACGCCTCTGTACGAGTCAGCTGCTCACCCGCCTGACTCATGCCTGCCGCGGACATGATCGCGAGCTTGATAACCGACTCGCCAAGCTGCGGCAACGCTTCGAGGAGCAGACGCCGTTGCATCAGCTCACCGAAGAGATAGCGACGGTCGAAAAGCTACTGCATCAACATGCGACTGCCGTCGAGGAGTCGTTGCGCCTGACGCGCGAAACCCTCAAAGAGGGAGTGCGCCATCTCAGTGGTGTCCGCGAAGTACCGGAGAAGATCCGCCGCGAAGCCCGCGAGTTTCTCAATCAGGACTCGCCCTACGCCTTCTCGGATCATCAACGCCAGGTCATCCACCTGTTGGAACTCTATCAACAGGCCATGCGCTCACTGTTGCTGCGTCCTATCCCGCTGAAACCGACAGAACATGAGGTTCCGCCACCGGCACCAGTCACGGCGGCACCGGAAAACAATGACGATCTGTTGCGCAATAAGCTGTGTGATGAATTACAACGGCTGATTACCGAACTCGATTTTACCGGCCCGGTCGGTGAAGAGTTGGCTGAGGTGCGGCGCCAGTTACTCAGCGGGATCGACTTATCCCAACTGCCCGAGCTTTGCCTACAGCTGGTTGAACTGATCATCGAAGGGGCACGCCAGGAGCGACGCGAATCCCACCTGTTTCTCTCGGGTCTCAATGATGGACTGACGGCCGTCCACCTGAGATTCAATGATTCTATGGATGAGAGTCAGGAGCTCTATCGCCTGCATCATCGTCATGGCGATAACATGCATGCCCAGTTGAATGAAATCAATGCCCATCTGGAACAACAGCCGAACCTGGACCAACTCAAGCAGCATATCCGCAGCAATGTGGAGCAGTTGCACAGCATGCTCAGCGAGCATAAAAGCCATCTGATACGAGAGCAACAGCTGCTCGAAGCCATGGCGGATATGGAAAACAAACTCAACCTGATGAGGGAAGAGACTTCCGAATACAAGAAGCGCATGGCCCAGCAGAAACACAAGTTGCTGCTCGACAGTCTGACTCAGGTATTCAACCGCGCGGCATTCGATGAGCGGGTCGATCTGGAATACAAGCGCTGGTTACGCTATCAAACCCCCCTGTGTCTGGCCATCATCGACATCGACCATTTCAAGAGCATCAATGACCGATTCGGTCATCTGGCAGGCGATAAAGCCCTGAAGGTCATCGCCCGTGCCATGAGCCGGACCCTGCGTGAGACCGACTTTATCGCTCGCTATGGTGGTGAGGAGTTCGTGGTGCTGCTGCCCGGTATTGAAGCCAACAATCTGGATATGCCACTCGACAAGCTGCGCAATGTGGTCAAGAGCATTCCGTTTCGCTTCAAGGACGATAAGGTCGAAATCACCATCTCGATTGGTACCACGCTCTTCCGTAGTGGCGATACGCCAACCGAAGCGTTCGAACGAGCCGACAAGGCACTGTATGATGCCAAAAATGGTGGCCGCGATCGCATCATCTACACCGCCTGACCTGCGAACATGGGGCATCCGCAGCCAATCGGATGCCCGCTCATCATAGAACACCAAGCTCAGAGAAAAGTGCACGCTTATTTCCCTGGCACTCATAAACAGAACAAGAAGCCGTATCTGGGGGCCTTATGATTACCTATGTAAATCCGGCTGGCAGCATGGAATTGCTGTCACAACTCGAAGTCGATCAGCTCAAATTGGCCGCTGCAGGTGAAACCTATCAACTGTTTCGCAACTGCTCATTGGCCGTACTCAACTGTGGCAGTCAAACCGACAGCTCGCAGGAGATCCTCGAAAAGCATGCATCATTCGATATCAACGTCATCCGCCGGGAGCGCGGCGTGAAACTGGAGCTGTTCAACGCCCCGGAAGCGGCCTTTGTTGACGGCGAACTGATTCGGGGTATTCAGGAACACCTGTTTTCGGTGTTGCGCGACATCCTCTATGTCAGCAACCGGATGGTTGATGACTGCACACTGAATCTGACCAGCTCGGTACACATCACCAACTGGATCTTCTCCATCCTGCGCAATGCCCGGGCCGTGCGCTCTGGCGATGAACCCAACCTGGTTGTCTGCTGGGGCGGCCACTCCATCACACCGATTGAATACAACTATACCCGTGAGGTCGGTCATCAACTGGGGCTACGGGAACTGAACATCTGTACCGGATGCGGCCCTGGCGCCATGGAGGGGCCCATGAAGGGGGCGGCCGTCGGCCACGCCAAGCAACGGCACGGTGACCCTCGCTTCCTCGGGCTGACCGAGCCATCGATCATAGCCGCTGAGCCGCCAAATCCGATTGTCACCGAGCTCGTGATCATGCCGGACATCGAGAAGCGCCTCGAGGCCTTCGTCCGGGTCGGACACGGCATCATCATATTCCCCGGTGGCGTCGGCACCGCCGAAGAGTTGCTCTACATCCTCGGCATCAAGATGAACAGCGCCAACGTGCACCAACCGATGCCGTTGGTCCTGACGGGGCCCAAAGAGAGCGCCGACTACTTCACGACCCTGGACCACTTCATCCGCCAGACGCTCGGCGAAGCGGCAACCCGTCATTACCAGATCATCATCGATGATCCGGTCGCCGTGGCTCAGGTGATGAAACAGGCGATGCCCAAGGTGCGGGAACATAGGCGTGCCACCGGCGATGCCTACTCCTTCAACTGGTCTTTGAAGATCGAGCCCGAGTTCCAACTGCCCTTTGAACCGGACCACGCCACCATGGCCTCTTTGGATCTGCATTGGGATCAGGCACCAGCCCAGTTAGCCGCCAACCTGCGCCGCGCCTTCTCCGGCATAGTCGCAGGCAACGTCAAGGCCTCCGGCCTCCAAGCCATTGAACGGCATGGCCCCTTCCAGTTACATGGTGACAAGGAGTTGATGACCCTGATGGACAAGCTGCTGCAGAGCTTCGTCAAGCAAGGTCGCATGAAACTCCCAGGCAGTGCCTATATCCCCTGTTACGAGATTGTCCGCTAATCTCCGGGCTCCTGCGGGAGCCCGATGACCAGGATGACGACCCCATGGCACATCTGCTGATTTTTGATGCCCTGAACCTGATCCGGCGCCTGCACGCAGCCCTTGGCAAACAGGCGCTGGATGGTCAGGCATTACTGATAGCCACCCAACAACGCCTGCTGACGACGGTTCAGGGGATCCTTGGAGAGGTAAATCCGACTCATGTCATCGCCGTCTTCGATGGCGAACAGCCCAGTTGGCGCCACCAGCTCTACCCCGCCTACAAGCAGGGGCGCACCCCGATGCCGGAGGAGCTGCTGCATGGCATGGATACGCTGCAGGCCAGTCTGTGGCAGTGCGGTGTCGATTCCCTACTGACCGAGGGGGACGAAGCCGATGACCTGATTGCGACACTCAGCCAGCAACTGACCCTGCGCCAGCAGCAGGTCACGCTGATCTCCACCGACAAGGGTTTTTGTCAGCTGCTGCCGAGCGGCATCCAGATCCGCGACTATTTCAATCGCCGCTGGCTCGATGCCGCCTTTGTCAACGAGCAGTATGGCGTCAGCCCCGGGCAACTCGTCGACTTCTGGGCTCTGGCCGGGGTCAATGGCAGCAACATCAAAGGCGTTGCCGGAGTAGGCGCCAAGAGTGCCACCAGCCTGCTGCAACACTATGACAGCCTTGAGCGGATATTGAACGCCGATCCCACCGAGAGTCGCCAGGTGCGACTCGTGCAACAAGATGCCGATAATGCTCGTTTGGCTCAAACTTTGGTGCGCTTGCAGCTGGATATTCCACTAGGCTTTAACTTGAAGGCCATCCGTTATTCCCCACCGACGACATCATCAGCCGGTGGACGGAGCTGAGCCACTCGTTGCCAAAGGAGTTCATATGAGTCAGACCATCCTGATTACCGGCGCCAATCGGGGCATTGGTCTTGCCCTGACCCACGCCTGTCTGCGGCGCGATGACACCGTCATCGCCTGCTGTCGCGACCCTTATCATGCCCACAGCCTGCACCAGCTCGCTGAAGTTTATCCCACCCTGGCTATTCACCAACTGGACGTGACACGCGGAGAGGAGTATCTGGAGCTCAAACAGGCTATCGGTGATCAAACCATCGACCTGTTGATTGCCAATGCGGGTGTACTCGGCCCCGAATTGCAGGCATTCGGCCAGACCGATTATCACCTCTGGGCCGAGGTGTTTGCCATCAACAGCATGGCACCGCTGCGTTTGGCAGAGCACTTCTTTGACAATCTCAAGGATGGCGAACGCCGCACCCTGCTGTGCATCAGCAGCATCATGGGCTCCATTTCGCTGAACAATGAGGGGGGAAGCTACCTGTACCGCTCCAGCAAGGCCGCACTCAATGCCGTGGTCAAGAACATGGCCATCGATCTGGCGGGTGATGGCATCCATGTACTGGCCATCCATCCGGGTTGGGTCAAGACCGAGATGGGCGGCGAAGGGGCAACCCTAGACGCGAACGACTGTGCCGTGACTCTGCTGGAAACCTTGGACAAGTTACCCGCAGGAACCACCGGACAGTTCCTCCGCTATGATGGTGAACCGCTGGCCTGGTAGGCCGTCATGTCCCTGAATGCCCAATAGCACAACGCCGTCCAAGGACGGCGTTGTCATTCTCACTGATAGGCACCCGATTTGCGGCGGGCCAGCTGACGCAGATCGTAGACATGTACCGTGATCTCTTCCCGATCGTGGTAGAGCTGTTTGGCCTGAACCACAAAGTCCCCTTCCAGCTCGCGCAACCACTCACGCAGCACCTCGAGGTTATGCTCCACCTCGGCATAGCGCCGCTTCATCGGCAACTTGAGGTTGAACATGGCCTCTTCACACAAGCCATCGCGAAACCAGGAGGCGATGAGGTGTGTCACCCGCGCCGGTTTCTCCACCATGTCACAGACCAACCAGTAGGTATTCTTCTTCGCCGGACGATAGCGGAAGCCATCATCGCGAATATGTTTGACCTGGCCACTATCCATCAAGGATTCAGCCATGGGGCCATTGTCCACGGCGCTGACCATCATGCCACGGCGCACCAGCTGATAGGTCCAGCCCCCTGGGCTCGCCCCCAAATCGACAGCATTCAATCCCGAAGTCAGACGCACATCCCACTCATCATCCGGAACGAAGACATGGAATGCCTCCTCCAGTTTCAGCGTCGAGCGGCTCGGCGCATCAGCCGGGAACTTCAGCCGCGGGATCCCCATATGGAACGGCGAATTGTTGTTGGTATAGGAGTAACCAATCATGGCGTGGTCGTTACCGAGAAACAGCACATGCAACACAGGACGACGATGGGTCTCTTCCTTGGTCAATTTCCCAGCGGCACGCAATGCCTGTCGCAACGGCACACTGAACTTGCGACAGAAGGTGGTCAGCTCTTTGGCGTCGTTGGTATCCGGGGTTTCAACCCGCAGTTCGCCACACAGGCTGTAATCGGCGGTGGCCTCGAGGATCGGCGTGATGCGATCGGCCAAGTCCATGCCTGTCAACTCATGGGTCACCACCAGCATCTGCCGGGCAAAAACCAGCTCACGAAATGGCAGGCGACGCGCCACCTTGTCCGCATCTTCGGCGCCGTAACACTCGAAGATGGCATAGCCGGAGTTGTCCTTGACCCGGGAGAAACCAAAGCACTCCAGAGTCCCGGCCTTGTCCTGGATCTCGGCCGCGATCTCTTTTTCGAAACCGGGACGGCAATAAAACAACAGATTATTCATTCTTTCCTCCACAGCCCCCATGCTTGGGTACTGCTCAATAGGTGGGCCACCAGGCCTGAATTATTTCGTGGCAGCCGTGTGCATCAGCAGCCGGTTGCGCCGCTGCGACTCTTCTTGTTCAACCAATGCCAGCATCCAGTCACGGAAGGCTGCAATCTTGCCCTGCTCGGCCTGACTCTCCTGACAAACCAGGTAGTAGGCATTCTTGCTTTCGAGCACCTGTTCAAACGGACAGACCAGACGTCCAGCCTCAATCTCGGGCTGCGATAACACGCTATGTCCCAAAGCCACCCCCTGACCATGCACTGCCGCCTGGATCACCATGCTGGAGTGACTGAAGATGGGTCCCTGACTGACATTCGGGATATCGACACCAACCTCTTTGAGCCAGTTATGCCAGTCGCGGCGTGAACCATCATGCAGCAACGTGTGCCATTGCAGATCCGCAGGTTGCCGCAACGGCCGCCCACTCCCCAGCAACAGTGGGGAGCAGACCGGTAACAAAAACTCGGTATGCAACTTGTAGCAACGCAAGCCCGGCCAGTTTCCTCGGCCATAGTAGATGGCAACATCGACATCGTCGCTGAGCGACCCTTCATCCATGTCAACCGCCTTGATCCGCACGTCGATCTCCGGATGGCGCTCACTAAAACGCACCAATCGCGGCACCAGCCACTGAATAGCGAAGCTTGGTTGCAAGGTGACGGTCAACGAGCCCTTGGCACTGCGGGCCACCAACTTGTCGGTGGCATCGACAATTGCCGAGAAGATATCCTTGATATCCAGAAAATAGCTTTGCCCTTCCTCGGTCAGCAACAAGGTGCGGTTGCGACGGCGAAACAGCTTGATCCCCAGGAAATCCTCCAGCCCCTTGATCTGGTGACTGATGGCAGCCTGAGTCACAAACAGCTCTTCGGCAGCACGGGTAAAGCTCAGATGACGAGCGGCAGCTTCAAATGCCTTCAGAGCATTGAGCGGCGGAAGACGACGAGACATGGGCGCTTCGCATAACTTTTCCTAATGCGCGAATTATAGGGGGCACCCTCGTCCCACTCCAGAGAAATAAGGCTCACCCGCGCAGAAAGCCGCTCACCATCCGCCGCAGCGACGGTCAAGACAGTGATGACATCGATTCATCCAGCGTTTTATCAGTGAAAAAACCGGTTGCCCTGACACACGCTCAGCCGCAATTGGCGCAAAAATCGCCGATGCATCATCCGTGATCTGCCTCACAAAAGCATCCACCCTGCAGAGACCCTATTTTGCTCGACGTTTTCAGAGTCATGAAAACGAATTCATAATAAAAACAATGATTTTTCAGCAAAATTCGCTTGATTCGTGTGAACTGGATCACTAATGTGATTTGTGAAGGGGGTCACAAAACAGACTCCCAACATCAGGAGCCACACCATGAAGAACATCCTCAAGAGCGTCAATGAACTGTTGAACAGCAACTCAGGCAACCAGGGTATTGCACCAGCTACCCGCAGCTACTTCTTCAGCTACCAGCGTTAATCGATCCGCCACGCTACGTCGAACCAG
>JAYRLO010000250.1:699-4502 GCA_041905215.1 Aeromonadaceae bacterium | reverse complement strand
ATCAGCAGAACGTCAAACAGCATTACCAATCCTGAAATGAGGTTGAATCGGGATGGTGCCTGTTTGTTCGCGGCGAGGCAAGTCATTCACGGAATCGGTGGAAATGTGACCTGGGTCAAAATGTAAGCATCATGGTGGAATAGCCCGCTATCGGTTCAGGCTTGGTTAACATGAACAACGCTAGTGTTGCTGCCGGAGACCTGTCATAAACGACAGAATATGAAATTCGAAAGCCTATGCTTTTGCTTATGGTCTACCCTAGAGAAATCAAGAATCGGCAAGAGGATGAGGTTGTATGATTGCCAGCGATGACCAAATGATCCGCCAATCCGTTATTGGCTCTACACCGAGCAGCGATATTTCGCGCCACGAGGCCGGGAGTCAGTGGTTGGAAGGGCAATCCTCATCGATGGTCGCGGCATTGGCCAGGCTGGTGGCTCACCCAAGTTATTTCCAGGCGGATCAAAGCAATACACCATTTGGCCAGGCTGTCGACAGCTGCTTGGATGATGTGCTGACCTTGGCTCGCGAGCTTGGTTTGCAGAGTTACAAGGATCTCGCGGGCTTTTATGGCTACGTGGAGTTACCGGGAGAGGCCAGTGCAAATGTGATTGGCATTCTCTGTCATCTGGATGTGAATGCCCCTGCCGAGGCTGGTGATTGGTTCAGTGACCCTTTGGTGCTTGAACTGCGTAATGGCTTACTCTACGGGTGTGGCGTGCAGCAGAACAAGGGGGCCGTGGTTGCGGCCCTGTTTGCGATGCGAGCATTGCTGGAGTCCGGAACACCCATCCGCCACACAATTCGCCTGATCCTCGGACTGGATGCCAACCGGGAGTGGCAGAGTGTCTCGAGCTATGCGCGGCAAGAGCGCGTTCCGGATATCTCTTTCTCGCCGACTGGAACATTTCCCGTTGTGTACGCTGAGAAGCGCCTGCTGCAGGTTTCCTTGTATGGGCCGGGTTCAAGCGAGCTGAACATCGCTTGTGGCGGAACCTTTGGATCGGTACCCGATCGCGCCATCTACCAGGGTAAGCGACAAAAGGCGCTCCAGAAGAGACTCGATTCGGTGAATTTCCCTTGGTATGACGACAATGGCGTCACCGTGGTGCTGGGACAGCCAGCACCGGCTGAGCGGTGTGATAGTGCAGGAATCAACGCCATCATCCGTCTGAGTCAGGCACTGTTGTCGATAGGCTATCAGCATCCGGCCCTTGGTTTTTGTAGTCTGGTTGTGGGCAACGATCCTCATGTCCGCGCCCTGTTGGGGGATATTGAGGATGGTTGCAGTGGCAAACTGACCGTGAATTTGTCCGGTTTGCAGATCGATGAGCACGAGAGTCGCATCGATCTGGATATCCGGATCCCGGTCACTGTCGATATCGAGTCATTCCGTGGCCAGTTGCAGCAGGCGGTCGCTCGTCTGGGCTGGCGTTATGATGAGTTAAGGCATCTTCCTCCTCTCCATATCGCCGAGTCTTCACCTCTGGTTACGCTGTTGAGTGATAGCTATCGTGATATTACCGGTGATGCTCGGCGGGCCATTGCCTCCGGTGCCGCGAGTTTCGCCCGTTCGTTGCCAAATTGTGTATCGTTTGGAGCTCTATTCCCGGAGTTTCCTAATACCGCTAATCAGGCGAACGAACATCTGGCGTTGGAGAATCTGGTGTGCGGCAGTAAAATTTTTGCCTGTGCATTAAGCCGCCTGCAACAGATCCCTTTGGGGATCCCGATGGGGCGCCAACATTGAACACATGCACCTATATGCGGCACTAGTGCGTTAATAATGCAAAAAATGATATTTTTTTGAATTAAAATTCGGTCGCACGCTTCTCAATCTGCCATTCATCTTGTAATTTGTGATCTCACTGCTATTTCTAGGGCCAGTGAGCGTGATTTTATCGCTGAGATAAAACCCTGCCTGGATGGCACACAAAGAGACAAGGTTGTTGAACATGAGTGACGTGGCCACGCTTGAGGTCCGAAATCTGTATAAGAATTTCGGCTCTCATGAGGTTCTAAAAGGCATCAATCTGACGGCCCACAAAGGGGACGTTATCTCGATCATCGGCTCTTCAGGTTCTGGGAAGTCGACTTTTCTGCGTTGTATCAATCTGTTGGAAACCCCGTCTGCCGGAGATGTTCTGGTGCATGGCGAATTGATCCGGATGAAGAGCTCCAAGTTAGGCGAGCGATTCCCGGAGAGTCGCCAACAGGTTGAGCGTATCCGTTCGCGACTGGCCATGGTGTTTCAAAGCTTTAACCTCTGGTCACACATGACGGTTTTGCAAAACGTCATCGAAGTTCCAATCCAGGTACTCAAAATTCCACGAGCCGAAGCCATTGAAAAAGCCGAGATGTTACTGCATCGCGTCGGTCTGTATGAGCGTCGCGACTATTACCCTGGCCATCTGTCGGGCGGCCAGCAACAGCGGGCTGCCATTGCCCGTGCTCTAGCTGTCGATCCGGAAGTGATGCTGTTCGATGAGCCAACCTCGGCGCTCGATCCGGAGCTGGTTGGCGAGGTTTTGCAGGTCATGCGCAACCTGGCTGAAGAGGGGCGAACCATGCTGGTGGTCACCCATGAAATGACATTTGCGCGTGATGTGTCAAATCGGGTCATGTTCTTGCATCAGGGAATGGTGGAAGAAGAAGGGGATCCGAAAGAACTCTTCGCTAACCCGAAATCAGAGCGGTTCAAACAGTTTATTTCGTCCATCTATTAATCAGGTCAAGGAGTCAGATATGAAGAAAGTATGGGTTGCGGCCATGATGGCGCTGGTGGTTGCTGGTGGTGTTCAAGCCAAAGAGTGGAAGAGTGTGCGGATCGGTATCGAAGGCTCCTACCCACCCTTCTCACGCACCGAAGCCAATGGCGATGTGACCGGTTTCGATGTGGATATGGCGAATGCACTGTGTGTCGAGATGAAGGTGCAGTGCACCATCGTCAAGCAGGATTGGGATGGCATGATTCCTGGGCTGTTGGCTCGTAAGTTTGACGCCATCATCTCGACCATGGACATCACCCCTGAGCGGTTGAAGCGTGTCGATTTTTCTGACAAGTATCAGCATGTTCCGGCTCGCTTTGCGACTAAAAAGGGCACCAAACTGGAGCTGACGGCCGATTTTATGAGTGGCAAGAAGGTCGGGGTTCAGCGTGCAACATCGATGGACTCCTACATCACGGATAACTTCCCGGACGCCGATATCAAGCGTTATGGCACCGCCGAAGAAGCCTATCTGGACTTGAAGGCGGGCCGTGTCGATTACGTGCTGGCCGACTACGCCTCTTTGCTGGATGGGCTGATCAAGAAAGAGGATGGCAAGGACTATGAGCTGGTTGGCCCTGGCCTGACGGATCCGCGCTGGTTCGGCATTGGTGCCGGTGTGGCGCTGCGCAAGGGTGATGGTGAGTTGAAAGCCATGTTCAACAAGGCCATCAAAGATATGCGTGCCAACGGCAAGTACAAGGCAGTCAACGACAAGTACTTTGACTTCGACGCTTTCGGCGAATAATTGCTTGGTTACCAGACGGGCCTGCGGGCCCGTCGTCAATGGATGTGACGATGTTTGATTTAAAGGGTTATGAGGTCTCCTTGCTGGAGGGTGCTTGGGTCACCTTGCAGGTGTCACTGCTTTCGGTGGTGCTGGCCATGATCCTGGGCATGATTGGCGCCCTGGCAAAATTGTCGCGCTATCGCACAGCCAGACGCCTGGCAACTCTCTACACCACAGTGATCCGTGGTATTCCTGATCTGGTGCTGATGATGCTGCTCTTCTTTGGTGGCCAGGTGTTTATCAAC
>JAYRLO010000250.1:0-689 GCA_041905215.1 Aeromonadaceae bacterium | reverse complement strand
TGCACCTTCATCAATGAACGGCTCAATGAGTGGCTGGCTCACGGGAATGCCAACCATGAGTGGACGGCCTATGTGCCGGAATACATTGATATCAGCCCTTTCATTGCCGGTGTGCTGACGATTGGTTTCATCTTTGGTGCCTACATGGCGGAAACCTTCCGGGGCGCCATCCTGGCGGTCGACCGGGGCCAGTTGGAAGCGGCGGCTGCCTATGGCATGACTCCCGCACAGGTCTTCAGACGTGTTCTTTTCCCGCAGATGGTGCGCCATGCTTTACCTGGTTTTGGTAACAACTGGCTCGTCTTGCTCAAGACCACGGCTCTGGTCTCGGTGATTGGCCTCGACGACATGGTTCGCAAGGCTGGGCTGGCTGCTGGCACGACCCAACTGCCTTTTACTTTTTATATGGCGGTCGCTCTGATCTTTCTGGTATTCACCGCGTTTTCGACCACATTGCTCAAATGGGCCGAACGCCACTACGCCATTCAGACGAGGTAAGCCATGTTTGATTTTTCGATTATCGTTCAGGAATGGCCCACCTATCTGCAGGGGTTGGGAAATACCGTCTGGCTGGTGGCGACCTCGCTCTTTCTGGGGCTGCTGATCGCGGTCCCGCTCGGTATCTGCCGGAATAGCCAGAACCCTCTATTGCGCCTCCCGGCGTGGGCTTACATCTATTTCTTTCGTGG
>JAYRLO010000249.1:0-4518 GCA_041905215.1 Aeromonadaceae bacterium | reverse complement strand
CCCGGCGCTCCATCAGGGCGGCAATCGGCCCTATCATCTGCACGCCCGGATGCAGGGCTCGGCGGCTCATCACCAGACTGGCTACCTCGACCATGAACTGCTCGACATTGGCCTTGTGCACCGCCTCGCTGCGCAGCAGTGCCTGAAAGGCAAAGGGGGGTAACCCGAGTTGCTGGCGCTCCTGCAGGCAGGTGCGGGCGAAGTGGTGATAGCCGTTATGCACCAGATCCTGCAGCAGCAGGTGTTCTGGATGATGGCTCTGCAACACGACCAGCCCCGGCTTGCTGGCTCGTCCGGCACGACCGGCTACCTGGGTATAGAGCTGTGCCAGCCGCTCGGTGGCGCGGAAATCCTGGGAGAAGAGGGCACCATCGACATCGAGCAAGCCCACGAGTGTCACGTTCGGGAAGTGGTGCCCCTTGGCCAGCATCTGGGTGCCGATCAATATCTGATACTTGCCGCTGCGGATGCCATCGAGATGCGCCTCCAGCTCCCCCTTGCGCCGGGTGTTGTCGCGATCGATGCGGATGGTCTGGTACTGCGGAAAGCGGGTGGCCAGCAACGCCTCGACCTGTTCGGTGCCGACGCCTGTGCCTTGCAGCTCCGGGCTGCCGCACTCCGGACAGTGGCCGGGTACCGGGCGTTGACTGTCACAGTGGTGACAGTGCAGACGACGGCTGCCCTGGTGCCAGGTGTAGTAGGCGTCACAGCGACCACAGGCGGCAATCCAGCCGCAGTGGTGGCAGAGCAGGGATTGGGCAAAGCCGCGTCGGTTGAGAAACAGCATCACCTGGTTGCCGTCACGTAGATGACTCTCCATCAACTGCAGCAATTGTGGCGAGACTCCCGCCTGTAGCGGCACCTCCTTGATGTCGAGCACCTCCTGGCGCGCCACGCTGGCGCCGCCGGCACGCTGGTTCAGGCGTAAAATCTGGTACTTGCCGCTGAGGCCATTGTGCAGAGTCTCGAGAGCGGGGGTGGCCGAACCGAGCAGGATCGGGCAGGCGTCGAGTCGGGCACGCATCACCGCCAGATCGCGGGCGTGATAGCGGAACCCCTCCTGTTGCTTGAAGGAGGCGTCATGCTCCTCGTCGATCAGGATCAGCCCCAACGCCTTGAAGGGGGTAAACAGGGCCGAGCGGGTGCCGATCAGGATGGCGGCATCCCCGCTTTGGCAGGCCAGCCAGGCTTCCAGCCGTTCCCGGTCATTCATGCCGGAGTGCAGAGTCAGGATCGGGGCGGCGAAACGGCGGCGGAAGCGCTGCAGGGTCTGCGGCGTCAGGCCGATCTCGGGCACCAGCACCAGCACCTGTTGACCGCGGGCCAGCACCGGGGCGATCAGCTGCAGATACACCTCCGTCTTGCCGGAGCCGGTGACGCCATCGAGCAGAAAGACACCAAACTCCTGGGCCTGGCTCTGCACACTGGCGACGGCCAGTGCCTGCTCGGTATTGAGCTGATGCTGATCGGCTTCATGCACCAGCAGATTGTCGCGCCATGGCTCCCGGAGCAGGGTGCCGTCGATCTTCTCGACTACCCCCTTGGCGGCCAGTTTGGCCAGCACCTGGCTATCGACCCCGACCTCGCGCAGATCGGCGGCGGGCAGCGGGCCATCTTGCAGCAGCTCCAGTGCCTGGCGCTGTCGCTCGGCGTTCTTGCTCGGGGTGAAGTCATGGCCGAGTGGCGTCAACTGCCAGCTCTCCAGCGGCCGTCGTTGCGCGGCCTCCCCCTGACGTAACAACACCGGCAGGGCGTGTTGCAATACCTCACCGAGCGGGTGCTGGTAGTAGTGGGCGCTCCATAGCAACAGTTGCCACAGGGAGGGGGGGAGCAGCGGGGTCGCATCCAGTACTTCGAGGATTGGTTTGAGCTTCTCCAGCGGCAGATCGCTCTGCTTCGGGTGGTCGGTGACGAGACCAACCAGTTGCTGGCGGCCGAAGCCGACACGCACCCGGCAGCCGATGGCGGGCAGGGGTTCGGGGGCCAGGTAGTCGAACTGGCGGCGCAACGGAACCGGGAGTGCGACCCGAACCGGGAGATGATGGATGATTTCGCTCACTGGCTGCCTGTTTTTTCTGCGATCATACTTGCGACTGGGTGGATCGATCCTATATCATTCGCACCCTCAAAACATCCGTTCCAACTCGTGTGGTGTCTGGCGTGAGGCTGGATGGCGACACGGCCTAATATATTAGAGGTTGTCCATGAAACAAGGTATCCACCCTGAGTACAAGGCAGTTAACGTCAAGTGCTCCTGCGGTAACGAATTCCAAATCAACTCCACTGGTCGCGATCTGAACCTGGACGTCTGCTCTGAATGCCACCCGTTCTACACTGGCAAGCAGAAGATCGTTGACACCGGTGGTCGTGTTGACCGTTTCAACAAGCGCTTCGGCGCCCTGGTTGGCAAGAAGTAATTCTTCGCTACCACAAAAAAAGCGCCTCTCGAGGCGCTTTTTTTATCTCTGCGATTTGCCTCCCTCCGGGAAGAGATCCTTATTTTTTTGTCGGTTATGGTAACGATGTAGTTTTGGCATCAAAAGAGGAGGCGCACACGGCGCCCCCTTTTATCGCGTGGCTGGTTGTGCCATGCGCAATTATTGATATTTGACAAGCAGAACCTGGTTGAGCCCGGTGTTGCTGGTTATTGCGCTACTCGTCCCGCCGAAGCTATAGCTATTGCCTCCACTCGGGAGGATTTCACCAACCACATAGAGGGGCCCACTCTGGCTGGCTGCAACCGCATTCGATTGCGCGTAGTACATGTCATCAGCAATACCGGAGCTATCGGAGGCGTTGCACCATTGAGCCATGCCATTGGTACCGTACCGGATCACGGCATAAAGACTGTCAACTGTTGTGTACCCTGCGGTAACAGTAATGTCGTTGCCGAAGTTGAATTGACCGTACGCAGGAACCAACTGCAGCGTGACATAGATATTTCCATCGGCACCGATGGTCACATCCTTGTACTTATGAGCAGGGGAAGATGTTCCGCTGGTTTCGGTTTGTGCCCACCATGCCGAGCCAAGCTCATCGAACTTGACCAAAAAGCCCCGATTTCTCGAGCTGACACTATTGCCTGAAATGGCTACTCCATTAAACTCCAGTGTCGAGCTGCCGCGGCGCCAACCGGTGGCATAGATGGTGTTATCGGATGCGATGGCTACCGAATTGAACTCTGCTTTTTCCGCTCCCGTATTTCCAGATGTTGAGGTTCGGGCCCACTCGACTGAGCCTGATGATGCGTTGAGCTTCATCAGCAATGGATTATTGACTGACGATGAACCCGCTACTGGCCCTGAGTCGAAAGTAACTGAGCCTACAAATGAGCCGGCAACGACCACGGCATTGTTTTTTACGGCAATGTTGTTGAACGACGTATTCCCGCTGGCGGAACTGGCCGTTTTTGCCCATTGTGCATTCCCGGATGAATCATATTTGACCACCACCCCCTGATTGCCGACGCCCGTTGCTGTGGCCGAGACACCATTGCCAAAATCGAAAAAAGCTCCCAACGGTATGCTGCTTGCGACATAGATGCTACCGCTTTCAGCCGCCAAACCGACCGATGGGACACCACTGGTGCGATAGCCGACAGTGCGTAGCCATTGCGCAGTTCCCCATGCATCATATTTAACCAAAACTACGTTATAGGGCTGAGTTGTCGTGAAGGTGCCGAGTCCGAAATCGAAGGTGCCCTGGGATACGGTGCCCAGTGCATAGATGGATCCATCCGTATCGATCGTGACCGACTGGAAATAACTGTCTTTTGAGGCTTGAGACAGCGTCTTTGCCCACCAAATGTTGCCACTTGAGTCGTGTTTGGCGATGTAGAGGTTATCCCCGGTGCTGCCTTCTCCAACATAATTGTTAGGTAAGCACTGATTACCGAAACAGGCGCTGCTTCCCGAGAAAGAGCCGACAACAACCACTTCAGTTCCGGAATTGTTGGTGGCAACGTCCGCGCTATCGACGTTGGCTGCGTTGCTGGTGCCATTGGTGATCGCCCATTGCGCCTGCACTGTGGCTGCAGTCCACTTGGCGTAGAGGGTGATATCGGCGCCGACTGTGGTGCTGGCGGTAAAGGTGGTGCCCGAGCCATCGGTGCCTGTGTACCAGCCGCCGAAGGTGTAGCCGAGTTTAGCTGGATCTGCTGGCAGCGAGCCAACTGTGGTCGCCGGATAGGTGACGCTCTTGGCGTCGACCGTGCTACCGCCTTGTGAATCGAACGTGACCGCGTAGCTGATGGCCGTCCACTTGGCGTAGAGGGTGGTATCGGCGTTGACCGTGGTGCTGGCGGTAAAGGCAGAGCCATTACCGTTGGCCTCGGTGTACCAGCCGCCGAAGGTGTAGCCGGTTTTGGTCGGCTCGGTCGGCAGCGCATTGACCGTGGTTGCCGGATAGGTGACGCTCTTGGCGTCGACCGTGCTACCACCCTGGGAATCGAACGTGACCGCGTAGCTGATGGCCGTCCACTTGGCGTAGAGGGTGGTATCGGCGTTGACCGTGGTGCTG
>JAYRLO010000248.1:0-4528 GCA_041905215.1 Aeromonadaceae bacterium | reverse complement strand
ATCGATCTGAACAATCTGAAGTACATCAACGATCACTATGGCCACCTGGCCGGCGATCGCATGCTGATACGCTTTGCCAAATTGCTGCACCAACAGTTCCCGCAGGAACTACTGTTCCGCATGGGAGGCGACGAGTTCTTGCTGGTGATCCGCAACATCGATGAGCAAGAGGCGCATCAACTGGAATCAAATCTGATCAGCAAGCTCACAGCCCACAGCTTGCTGGACGACACTATTTTGCCGTTACCCGGCGCTGCCGCCGCCATCGGTCTGGCCTGGCGAGCCAACGCCCATCGCTCACTGCTTGATACCTTCATGCTGGCAGATCACCGCATGTATGAACACAAACGACAGAGCAAGCAAGCCTCTGCTGTGCCCGATATATCGATTGGCTGCCCGGTAACATGAGTCAAGTCCGAGGATGCGGCACCGGCGAACAATCCACCGTACAGACTGGCTTCTAATAGCAGCAATCTGGTAGCCTACGACTCCAACAAGTATCCTGCCTGCGCCCCCAAGCCCAGGGGGCTTAGCGAACTCAGATCAGGACTATCACACTTAGCATGGCAGCAACCATCCACGATGTGGCTCAACTAGCCCAGGTCGCCATTTCCACTGTCTCCAAAGTGATGAGTGACAGCCCGCGGATCTCAGCTGCAACCAAAGCGCGGGTGCAAGAGGCAATGCGAGCTCTGGATTACCACCCGAATCGCAACGCTCGGAGCCTGGCACGCAACAAGACCGAGACATTCGGCGTCTTAATGCCACTGGAGCGCAACTGCGCCTTTCGCAATCCCTATGTCTTTGAAATCCTCTGCGGCATCGAGAGTCTCTGCAGCCAGCAGAGCTATTCAGTCACCCTGCTCAATGCGCTGCAGTGGAGTAACAACAAGGCCGCCATTAAACGGCTCCTCGCCGAACAACAGGTTGATGGTTTCATTTTGCATGCCACGGCAGAAGCCCCGCTGCTCATCAAGATGCTAAGCGAACAGCAGTTGCCGTTCGTGGTATTAGGCCAACTCACCCCATACGACAAGCACAGCTGGGTCGATATTAACAATTGCCACGCCGGGCACGTAGCAACCAAACATCTGCTCGACCAGGGCTACTGCCATCTGCAATTCATCGGTAGCAACCCTGACGATACGATTACCAGCAAGCGCGAGCAGGGATTCCGGCAAGCGTTGAGCGAAAAGGGTCTCGAGCCAATTTTCCCCCCCGTGTATGCCGGTGACAGTTCAACCGCCAGTGGCCGAGCTTGCTGGCCCCAGATAGCCAATCAGCCACGGCGTCCCGATGCGCTGGTGATCTCCTCCAGTCACCTTGCAGCTGGAGTGATGAGCCAGGCACAAGCGGCTGGCATTCAGATAGGTCCCGAATTAGGTGTGATCACCTTCGATAACTACCCGATCGCTGAACACACGACGCCTGCACTGTCAGTCGTCGACATCGATCTCTTCGAGCTTGGAGCCCAGGCCGCTCGCGCCCTGTTCGAGCAGATCGCCAATAGCCAGCACCGGATCCAATCATTACTACTCAACGTCACGTTGACCCCCCGCGCGTCCACCCAGCGCTAAAACCACCCCGCCCCCCAGTCATCTCCCCGCAGTGCTCTGGCTCGACGGCAAGCAGCGCGACATTCAGCCATGCCACAATGCCGCTCATGGCAGACAAATGCAGGAAGGTTGTCTTTCACCAACACGCCGTAAACCCATCCGTGGGGGCTCGATGGCGGCATCCCTGCCGTCAACGCTTGGTTCAACAGGAACACGACCTGCGTTATCGGATCTGCACTGAGCCCATGCCAATCCTGTTTCTCGATACCGCTCGCCGATCCCGGGATGAGATCGCTATCTCTCGGTATGAGATCACTGATATCAAGATGAGATCCTGATCCCGATCCCCGGATCTTTGGCGATTGCCGATTGACTCGGCTTTGCCTCCGGAACGAGAATAATTGGGAAAGCGCTTTCTCTGTTTATTAATTAATTTAAGAATGTGATTTTTATGCTGATGTTTTATATGGCATTAATTTCATAAAACAGGAAACCTGTTTCCCATTATAAGGATTCGCTATGTTAAACCTCGACCATCACGGGTCTATGGGCTGGCTATCCGGCCCCCTGCTGGCCAGCCTGTTGCTGGCTACCGGCTGTAACAACGACACCAACTCCAACCCGGCTCCGGTCGCCAAGGCTGACTGGCACCAGAGCGTGGCGTACGAGTTTTTTGTGCGCAGCTTCTATGACAGCGACGGCGATGGCACCGGCGATCTGGCAGGCGTAACTGCCAAGCTCGACTATCTGAGCGGACTGGGGGTCGATGCCCTGTGGCTGATGCCGATCCAGCCGAGCCCGACCTACCACGGTTATGCGGTGAGTGATTACACCAACGTCAATCCGGACTATGGCACCCTCGAAGACTTCAAGACCCTGATCGCCGAGGCCCACAAGCGCCACATCAAGGTGATCCCGGATCTGGTGGTCAACCATACCTCCGAACAGCACCCCTGGTTCCAGGGCATGCTGGCCGGTGATGCCGACTACCAGAACTTCTACCGCTGCGGCGATACCGCCATCGATGGCAACTGGGGCGAAGTGGCGCCCGGCAAATACTGCTACTACTCCTTCGGCCCGCAGAGCGGCTTGCCCGATCTGAACTATCAGGAGCCTGCGGTGCGCAACGAGGTACTGAAGATCGCCGACTTCTGGCTGGCCGCCGGGGTGGATGGCTTCCGCCTGGATGTGGCGCAGGATATCGGTGACGGCGATGATGCCTACTCCGTTGCCTGGTGGCAGGAGTTCGATACCCACGTCAAATTGATGAAGGCCGATGCCTTTGTGGTCGGCGAAGTGAACTACGACAGTCTGGATGGCAACACCAAGATTGCCCCCTTCCTGGCGGGCATGACCTCGGCCTTTAACTTCCCGCTGTATAACGAGCTGGTCACCGCCGCTGCCGGTCTGCCCAAGGATTTGCTGGCGCTGGTCAATACGACCCGCGAACGCTACGCCGCCGTGAACCCGGACTATGTGGATGCGACCGTCATCGGTAACCATGATCGCAATCGCATCGCCTCGGAGCTGAACTTTATCGACAGCAAGATCCGTCGCGCCGTCATGCTGCAGATGACCCTGCCCGGCACGCCGTTTATCTATTACGGTGACGAAATCGGCATGCGTGGTGGCCACGATCTGCAGGCCGATCCACACAAGCGCGAGCCCTTCGACTGGTACGCCGCTGGCGATGGCACCGGCATGACTCAGATGACCAAAGCCGTATATGGTGCCGAGGCCAAAAACCTGCTGCCCAATGACGGCATCTCGTTGGAGGAGCAGCAAGGCCAGCCCGGCTCCTTGTATGAGCTCTACAAGCAGCTGATCCTGATCCGCAAGAACAACAGCATCCTATTCACCGGCCAGTATCAGCGGGTCGGCACCCCGGCCGGTAGCTATGGCTACCAGATCACCGCCGCAGATGCCGATTACAACCTGCTGGTGGTGCATAACCGGTTGGCCGATCAGGAGCTGGCACTGCATATCACAGGCGCCACCACCGAACTGCTCGGCAACACGACGTACCAGGACGGCGATACCCTGACCATTCCCGCCTATGGCAGCGTGATCCTGAAAACCAAGGGCCAGGCGGCGGCCGTCGAGCTGGGCAGCATCCCTGACGATGCCATGGATACCAGCGACGTGACGCTGGATATCCAGGTCCATGTGCCGGATAACACCCCGAGCGATGCCAAACTTTATATGCCCAACTCCGATGACGGCTGGGACCCAACCACCATCACGGTAGATGCCGATACCACTTTGGAGCGTGTGGATGCCAACACCTTCCATATCCGTGTCACCCGCCCGCGTGGCACCCGTCTGGAATACAAGTTCTTCCGGGGTGGTTGGGACAGCAGCGAGACCGATGCCGACGGCAACTGGACTGGCAATCGCATCTTCCTGTTTGTCGATGACAGCAGCCAGGTGGACGTCAATATCCAGGGCTGGCGCGATACCAACTTTAAGGGCTAAGCCTCGGCAGTAAACCTGAAATGATGGAAGGGGCGCACAGGCCCCTTCCATTCACTTAAGAGAAATGCAGGGAGCGTCCCCTTCAGCAACACGCCGTAGACCCATCCATGGGCTGTCTCTTGATCACAAGTCGTGCTCAAGAGACAGTGCCAAAACATAGCCTTCAAGGATGGATTGCAGCACAAACCATCCTTCCCACAGCGCTTCCCATCCCACTCTCCCTGTTCGTTTCGTGTCTTTCCATCCGCCTAGCTTCCCCAGCGATAGGTAAAACCATCGCATACTGGGCGCTTTCACCGGGAGTTTCTTCTTCTCAACTTTTCGCCACAGTATTTTCCACTCGAGGGGGGTAAATAGACTCTCGCAAGACACCTGGCTCCCTCGTTCATCCTGCAAACCGATAAAACGCAATTGTTGTATCCGCACCGCCACAAAGGACAGTATGACGACGGCCTTTTCCAGATTCGCCCGAGTTTGGAGCCGCAATGCTTCCACCC